>JANYAG010000117.1 GCA_025361465.1 Gemmatimonadota bacterium | reverse complement strand
CGGTGACGGCGTTCCAGACCGGATACCAGTTCACCGGCAACATCCCGATCTACGTGGTCGGTTCGCTGGTCAGCGAGTCGGTGGTTCTCGAGCTGGGGCCGGTGCTGGTCGGGCTGATCCTGGCCGGGCGCATCGGCGCCGCCTACGCGGCCGAACTCGGCACGATGCGGGTGACCGAGCAGATCGATGCGCTCGAGTCGCTTGGGCGGTCGCCGGCGAGCCATCTCCTGATTCCGCGGGTGCTCGCCTGCCTGCTGATGATTCCGGTGCTGACCATCTTCGCCGATGTGTTCGGCGTGGTCTCGGGGTTCTTCGCTGCCAAGCAGACCCTGCCGATCTCGACCCAGGATTTCATTTACGGCGCGCGGTCGTTCTTCCGGCCGTTCGACGCGTACTACTCGGTCATCAAGTCGTTCTTCTTTGCCGGCGCGATCGCGCTGATCTCCTGTTACCGCGGCTTCACCACCAAGCAGGGCGCCGAGGGCGTTGGCCGGGCGACCACCGGTGCGGTGGTCACCAGCTCGATCCTGATCCTGCTGCTCGACACGGTGCTGGCCAAGGTGCTGCTTCACCCATGATCGAACTCAACGATGTGGCCAAGCGGTTCGGCTCGCAGGTAGTGCTCGCGGGAGTCACCCTGACGGTACAGGAGGGGGAGACACTCGCCCTGCTCGGTCCCTCGGGCACCGGCAAGAGTGTGCTGCTCAAGACCATCATCGGCCTGATCCGCCCCGATCACGGGACGGTCATCGTCGATGGACTGAACGTGGCGCTGCTCAAGCGCGACCAGCTCTCGAAGCTCCGCGCGACCATCGGGTACGTGTTCCAGAACGGTGCCCTGTTCGACTCGATGGATGTCTTCGAGAATATCCGGCTCGGGCTGACCGACCACGACCAGTTTGATGACATGGAGTTCGCCACGGCGCGCGTGGTGGAGTGCCTCCAGCAGGTCAACCTCAATCCCGACACGGCCAAGAAGATGCCGGCCGAACTCTCGGGCGGGATGCGGAAGCGAGTGGGGATTGCGAGGGCCATCGCGGGGCGACCGAAGTACCTGCTGTACGACGAGCCGACGTCGGGACTCGATCCTGTGAACGCCGACATCATCGACGCGCTGGTCATGCGCTTGAGCACCGAGCTGAGCGTCACCAGCATCATGGTGACGCATGATGTCCGCGGGGCGTTCAAGACGGCCGATCGCATTGCCCTGTTGACCAGCGGGCGGATCGCGGCGATCGGGCCGATGGAAGAATTCCGGGCATCGAAGGTGCCCGAGGTGCAGGAATTCCTGGAACGCGACTTCGAACTGGCCGATCACTGACCGGGATGGATCAATGAATCCGCATTACAAGAATGCCACTGTCGGGGCGATCGTGATTCTTGGTCTCGTGGTGTTCACGGGCGGGTCGCTGTGGCTCCGGGGCAAGACCATTCGCTCCCCCGACGTGCAGGTGGTCTTCGAGGACATTGGCAACCTCAAGGAAGGCGCACCGGTGCGCGTTTCGGGTGCGCCGGTTGGCCGGGTATCGGAAATCGAGTTCATGGCCGTCGGGCAGGTACGCGTCGGGCTGACGCTGAATGTGGCGGTGCACCCCACTCGCGCCGCCAAGGCGAGCATCACCGGGGTCGGCATGCTGGGCGACGCGGTGATCACCTTTGATCCGGGGCAGGGCCCGCCACTGCAGCCTGGCGATACCGTCCGCGGCAGCATGGCGGCCGGGCTGTTCGACAAGGGAGCGGAACTGGCCGAGAAGGCGTCGACGACGCTCACGTCGCTCCAGGCGATGCTCGACAAGGAGCTGATCGTCGACCTGCGACAGTCGCTCAAGACCTCGCAGGAGCTGATGATGTATCTCAAGGACCAGAAGACGGGGCCGACCGCCGAGATCAACGCCACCATGCGCTCGCTGCAGTCCACCACGGCGGTGCTCGATTCCACGCTGAAGGCGCTCGACGCGAAGAAGCTCCAGGGCGGGCTCGACTCGACCATGCGCTCCTCGCGGCTGCTGTTCGACCGGCTCGCCGGCGCCACCACCCGGATGGACTCGCTGATGGCCAAGATCCAGCGCGGCGATGGCACGATGGGGAAGCTGGCGACCGACTCGATGCTGTATGTGGACCTGCGGAAGACGCTCCAGGCGACCACCGACCTGATCAATGAACTCAAGAAGAACCCGGGGAAGATCGGGATTACCGTCCGGATTCCCTGAAAGGAGAGTGATGTGACTGATATCTCCGCGCACGTGCGCGCCATCCTGGTGGCCATCGGGGAAGATCCCGACCGTCCCGGATTGAAGAAGACCCCCGAGCGGCTGTCCAGTGCGATGCAGTTCCTGACGCGCGGCTACCAGCAGAGCGCGGCGCGGGTGATTGGCGATGCCCTGTTCGAGGAATCGCACAACAACATGGTGCTGGTGCGCGACATCGAGTTCTATTCGCTGTGCGAGCATCACATGCTGCCATTCTTCGGGAAGGCTCACGTCGCCTACATCCCCAACGGGCGGATCGTCGGGCTCTCGAAGATGGCCCGCGTGGTCGACGTCTTTGCCCGGCGGCTGCAGGTCCAGGAGCGGATGACCGACGA
Source organism: Gemmatimonadota bacterium (assembly GCA_025361465.1). Taxonomy (GTDB): domain Bacteria; phylum Gemmatimonadota; class Gemmatimonadetes; order Gemmatimonadales; family GWC2-71-9; genus Palsa-1233. The sequence goes on along the minus strand of JANYAG010000117.1, from coordinate 797 downwards.
GGTGGCCGACGCGCTCGAGGCCGAGCTGCACCCGCGCGGAGTGGGCGTGGTGATCGAGGCGTCGCACCTCTGCATGATGATGCGCGGCGTCGAGAAGCAGAACTCGCGCACCATCACCTCGGCAATGCGGGGCTCGTTCCTCGACGATAACCGGACGCGCGAGGAGTTCCTTCGCCTGGTCCACGCCACGCGATGATCGCGGTGACCTTTCTCGGGACCAGCGCCGCGGTCCCCACGGTCGAGCGCAACGTCTCGGCGCTGATGCTGCAGCGCGAGGGGGAACTGCTCCTGTTCGACTGTGGCGAGGGGACCCAGCGCCAGATGATGCGCTACGGGTCGGGCTTCGGGGTCGAAGACATCTTCATCACCCACTACCACGCCGACCACACCCTGGGCATTCCTGGTTTGCTCCGCACGCTGGGTTTGCAGGGGCGCACCGCACCACTCCGGTTGCATGGCCCGCGAGGTGCCAAGCAGCATCTGGGCGCGCTGGTCGCGATGGGACTCGAGCGGATGAAGTTTCCGGTGGACATCCTCGAGCTGGCACCGGGCGACGTCATGTCGCGCGGTGACTACGAACTCGTCGTTGGTGAGGCGCGACACCGCGGTGATGCCCTGGCGTACGCCATCGTCGAGCACGAGCGGAAGGGCCGCTTTGACCCCGACCATGCCCGCGCACTGGGCATTCCCGAAGGGCCGCTTTGGGGCCGGATTCATCGGGGACTGTCGGTCACGCTCGATGACGGTCGGGTGATCGGGCCTGAGGAGCTGGTTGGCCCAACGCGGCCAGGCCGCCG
>JANYAG010000114.1 GCA_025361465.1 Gemmatimonadota bacterium | reverse complement strand
GACCGTGAAGATTCTCGAGCGGATCCTGGCCGGGGAGGGGAAGCCCTCGGATCTTGACCTGCTGCTGAGCCTCGCCGACAACATGACTGGCAAGACGATCTGCGTCCTGAGCGATTCCTGTGCGGCGCCGGTTGTCAGCGGCCTGGAGAAGTTCCGGGGAGAATTCGAAGCCTATCTGTCGGGTGCCCGCGCGCCCGCGACGGCGGGGGTTTGAGGCGATGACCGTTGAAACCATCTCGGTCACGATCGACGGCATTGCGGTGCAGGTACCGAAGGGTACCAACATCATCGAAGCGGCGGAGCAGGCCGGCATCGTGGTACCGCACTACTGCTACCATCCGTCGCTGCCTTCGCCGGCTGTCTGCCGCATGTGCCTCGTCGAAGTCGAAAAGGCCCCCAAGCTGCTTCCAGCCTGTGTCACCCAGGTGACGGATGGCCAGGTCGTGCATGTCCACTCGGAGAAGGCCAAGAAGGCCCGCGAGGGCGTGCTCGAGTTCCTCCTGATCAATCATCCGCTCGACTGCCCGATCTGTGACCAGTCTGGGGAGTGTGAACTGCAGGACTTTGTCTATCAGGAAGGCCAGTCCAAGACCCGGTACACCGATTTCGCGAAGCGGTACAACCCGGTGGAGGATTTCGGCCCCGACATCCTGTACGTCGCCAATCGGTGCATCCTGTGTACCCGGTGCGTGCGATTCATGGAGAGCGTCGCCGAAGAGCCGGTGCTCGAGGTGTACGAGCGGGGCGACCGGGCCTTCATCGGCATCGACCAATCGCAGCGCCTCGATCACGCCTGGGCCGGCAACGTCGTGGACCTGTGCCCGGTCGGGTCGCTCCTCTCCAAGGACTTCCTGCACAAGGCCCGGGCGTGGGATCTCGACAAGACCGCGTCGATCTGTCCCGGCTGCTCCCAGGGCTGCAACATGACCATCGACACGCGGGATGAGGCCGTGGTGCGGTTGCGGCCCCGGGCGAACCTCGAGGTCAATCGGCACTTCCTGTGTGATACCGGCCGCGCGGACTATCGCTGGATGAACCGCGGCGATCGCATCGAGGCCCCGCTGGTGGTCGAGGACACGCGCGTGCAGGCCACGGGGTGGGAGGCGGCCCTGGCACGCTTGGCGTCGCTCGTCTCGGAGCAAGGCCCGGTCGTGGTGCTGGCCGGCAACCGGGTGTCGTGTGAGTCGATAGGCTGGGTCATGCGACTCCTCGCCGATCGTTCCGTCGTGGCGGCGATGCAGGTGCCTCGCGGTGAGGAAGTGCCGCTGGCCGCCGTGCCCAATCTCGCCCTGCGGAGGGAGCGCGCCGCGAACCTGGACGGGGCCCAGCTGCTCGGCATGCGGGCGGATTGGGTCACGGCGATGGGGGCGGTGCGTGCCGCCGACCTGGTGATCGTGCTCGACGCCGACCTCTCGGATGCCGACGCGGCGATCGTGGCGGCTGCCCGGCAGCTGGTTTGCCTGGGGACCGTCGCCGATTCGAGGCTGCATGTGGCCAGGCTGGCGCTTCCGATCACGACCATGGCGGAGGAACAGGGCGTCTACGTCAATCGCGACCAGCGCGCCCAGCGCTTCCTTGCCGCCAAGTCGGCGCCCGGCATGGCCCGCCCCGCGTGGTGGGTTGCTTCCCAGGCCTGGGCGCTCGGCGCCGAGGGGCGCGACGCTCCCGGCACGGCCTCCGAGGCGTTCGGTTCGCTCGCGCCCTTTGCGGGACTCAGTCATCGCGACCTCGGGTTGACCGGTCGGGTGCTCACCGCCGTCGCTGGGGAGGTGATACGATGACCCCGGAAGATCGGGCGTTCCTCCTCTTCTCCGTCATCAAGCTGCTCGTCGTCTTCGTCATGCTCCTGGTCGGTGTTGCATTGGTGACCCTGATGGAGCGGAAGGTGGCGGGATGGATGCAGAATCGCCACGGCCCCAACCGGGTGGGGCCTTCCGGTATCCTGCAGCCGGTGGCGGATGGGATCAAGAATTTCATCAAGGAGGAGACGCGGCCACTGGCAGCGAACCATCTCCTCTTCCTCATCGCGCCGGCGCTGTCGTTCATCCCGGCGATGATGCTCATTGCCGTCATCCCGCTGGCGGCGCCACTCCAGGTCGACGTCGAGGCGGTCCTGCCGCTGATCGGCTTGATCCGCTGGCACGGGCCCCTGGCGATGACCGTGGCGGAGCTGCCGGTCGGCTTCATCTTCATCC
>JANYAG010000095.1 GCA_025361465.1 Gemmatimonadota bacterium | reverse complement strand
TTGCCGCGCAATGGATCGTGCGGGGCGAGCCACGGGGCGAATGCCGCGGCCAGCACCACCACGGCCACCAGCAGCAACCCGAGCCGGAACATGGCATCGTGCTGCCAACGATTCCGGATCGCCGTCCAGCCGGGGGAGGTCATCCGCGAAAAGTAGCGATTGCCGGGACCGGGGAGTATTGTAGAGGCGAATGCTCGGGTATCCATCACCGGACGTTTCCCCTTCTCCCTATCTCCCTTCTCCGTGCCCAGGAGTCCCCCAATGCGCAACGCCCCACGCTTGCTCCTTCCGTTGCTGGGTCTCCTGACCGTGGTGCCAACCCACCGCGCCGAGGCCCAGTCGATTTCCTTCGGAGTGCTGGCCGGCGCGTCGCTGTCGACCTTCACCGGCGACCTCGCTTCCGACGTGAAGAACAACGCCGGCTTCATTGTCGGCGGCTTTGTCCGCCTCGGGGCCATGGGCTTCGCGGTTCAGCCCGGGCTGTACTACACCGCCAAGGGCGCCAAGACCAGCGACTTCAGTGAGTCCACCGGCCAGGGAAGCAAGACCTCGCTGGATTACATCCAGATTCCGATCGTCATTCGGCTGCACCTGGGTCCCCTGTATGTCGGTGGCGGACCGGCCATCGGGCTCAAGCTGAAGTGCATGAACACGGTGGGATCGGCGTCAGCCACCGATTGCGCTGACGCGGCAGGGGCCAAGTCCACCGAGATCAGCGGGATCGCCGAGGCCGGCGTCGAGATGGGCAAGATCTCGCTCGGGCTGCGCGGTGATCTCGGACTCACCAACGCCATGGAAGCCGTCCAGTCAGGCAACGCGTCAAACATCGGCGTGAAGACGCGGACGGTGTCAGCGGTGTTGATGTACCGGTTCTAGAGGTACGGTCACCCTGAGCGTAGCGAAGGGGATGCGTGGTGAGTCTGAGCAAGCGTTCAGTGCAAGGGAGAGACGCATGTCCTTCGCTTCGCTCAGGACGACCCACTGACAACTTTCGCTACGCTCAGGACGACATTGCCTGGCAATACCATCAACCCACGGACCCCCTGATGCCACAGCCAATGCGCGTCCTGCCCCTGCTTGCGCTCCTCGCCGCCCCCCTCGGCGCCCAGGTGCGCCTCGGCCTCCTCGCCGGGGGCGTGTCGGCAAATATCACCACCACTGCGACAGCGGACTTCCCCAACAAGTCATCACGCACCGGCTTCCTGGTGGGCATCAGCGCCACCGCACCGCTCGGCAAGCGCTTTTCGTTCGGCCCTGAGCTCAGCTATGTCACCAAGGGCGTCAAGGCCAAAGCCGTCCCGCAAAACGTCAGCGAAGAGGTCAAGCTCGCCTACTTCGAGGTGCCCCTGCTTCTGCGGGCCAACTTCGGCACCGGTGCGATCCGCCCCTGGCTGATCGCGGGCCCGTCAATCGCCTTCAAGAGCGGCTGCAAGCTGCGGCTCCAGACCACCAATCCGGGGTCGGATACCACCTTCAACTGCAAGGACATCGACGCCGACGTGGCATCGTCCGACATCAGCGCCATGGTCGGCGCCGGGATCGCCTTCCACCGCCTCGGCTTCAGCGTGCGCTACGATGTGGGATTGAAGAACATCAACACGAAGAACGGCGCGACGGATGTGGTGAAGAACCGGACGTGGATGGGAGTGGTGAGCGTCTCGATGTAGCCATCGAACCGGTCATCCTGAGCGCAGCGAAGGAGAGGCGTCTCTCCTCCACGCAGAACGCTCGCGCAGCCCGACCACGCATCCCCTTCGCTGCGCTCAGGGTGACTGTTTCTTGGACATCCCCGCAAGTATCTCATACTTCCGCTTGACCCCGATCGCTTCGAGCCTCGCCAACTCCCACCCCGCGGCCCCATCGCGGAAGCCACCCATCAGGACGTAGGAGCGGAACAGCCGCCAGGACGGCCGCACCAGGCGATCGAAGAGGTTCGCCCGGCGGCCGCGGGCGTGCAGGTCCTCGGCACCCCACTGGGCATAGCGCTCGAGCTTGGCCAGGTGGTGGGCGCGATCGCGATAGGAGTCGTGGCAGATCGTGGCCGAGAGCGTCCCGATCACGCCGGACGCATGCAAGGTCTCGTGCACCTTGCGCGGCTCGAAGCGCATCGAGCGCCGGTAGAAGCGCAGCACCAGGTCGGGCCGCAGGGTGCCGTGCCGCTGCTCGCGGCCGTGATAGAGATGGCGGCGCCGGATGAAATAGGCGTCGGCGCGCGGGTTGGGAAGCAGCCCCGCCAGTTCCTCCGACAACGCCAGGTCGGCCCGCTCGTCGGCATCGAGCGCCAGTACCCAAGGGTAGGAGGCCGCATCGGCACCAGCGTTGCGGGCATCGGCAATGGTGCCATCGAGGCAATGGATCACCCGTGCCCCGGCCGCAGTCGCGAGCGCCACCGTTTCGTCGCAGGAACCGTTGTCGACCACGATCCGCTCGGCCGCCCAGCGATGGGCATCGAGGAACTCGACGATCCGGTCGGCTTCGTCACGCGCCGGGACAACGATCGAAAGCGGCAACAGTTGAGCCATCAGCGCACCAGGGTGTAGTTGCGGAACTCGAACGGACGCACACCGCTGAGGCGCTCCAGCGCAAAGGTGAGCCGCGCCATCACTTCCCTGGCGCCCCACTTTGGCGCTTCGACCAGCCGCTCGTCGCTCCGACGCGCGGCGATCCATTTCGCCACCGGTGCGGGGTGCTGGTCGGCGAAGGGCCGCAACCCGGGAAACCATGGCAGCAGCGGCCGCTCGGGGTCCTTCTGGCGTTCGGTGTCGTAGATGATGCGATCCTGCGCTCGCTTGGTCACCAGCGCCCATGCCGGGCGCGCCCAGCCGTAGTGATGCATCACCGCGCCGCTCCGGGCAGCACGGATGCGCCGGTTTTCAGGCCCGACGCGAAATCCCTGCGCGTCGCGGAAGGAGTGAATGCCGAGCGTTGAGTCGAGACGGATGGCACGCACTTCACGCCGGTACCAGCCGCGGTCGAGCGCCACCGTGTCGAAGCCGCCGTAGAAGTGGCGAAAGTCCACCAGCAGTCCTTCGACTCGCGCGTCGGCATCGTGACGTTCGATCGCCTGGCGCAGCGTGGCGGCCGCGCCATCGGCAAGCACTTCATCGGCCTGGATATAGATTCCCCACTCGGCGTGACAACTCCGCATGGCGCGATCGGTTTCCACCGCCAGCACGGCGCTGCCCAGCGAGAAGTCCCACGCCGATTCGACCAGGCGCAGGCGGGGATCGGTGATCGCCCGGGCCCGCGCGAGGGTATCGTCCGAGGAGCGACCCACGACCAGCACGAACTCGTCCACCACCGGCAGCACCGACGCCACCGCCGCCTCGAACGGAAAGTCGAGACGGGTGGCGTCGCGTACCATGGAAAAGCCGGCTACCCTCACGTCTGCCCCCGGGGGATGATCCAGATGCCAGCGGCAAAGCTCCACCAGGGCCGGGGGTGATGGCAAGCACCCTGCACGTGGTGCTCTACCATCCGGCCCGGCTCCCGGTGCAGGGATACGGCGGCACTGAGCGCGTGGTGGTCTGGCTGGCGCGTGGCCTGGCCGAACTGGGAGCCCGGGTCACCCTGCTGGCCGCCGCGCGCAGCGGGGTGCCCGAGGCCACCCTGGTGCCGGTGCCGCCGACGAGTGGCAAGACCGCGGGACGACTCGACCTGACGCCCTACCTCCCCGCCGATGCCGACATCCTGCACGCCCACGTCCCGCTCTATCGCGCCCCGGCCAATCTGCCCATGCTCTGGACGCTGCACGGCAACGCGCAACCCGGTGAGGTACTGCCCCCTGGAGCCGTCGGGATCTCGGCCGACCACGCGCGCCGGCATGGCCTGGCGCGCTGGGTCCACAACGGACTCGACCCGGCCGAGTACCGTTTCGCGCGGTCCAAGGGGACGGCCGACCTCTTCCTCGGCCGGCTCCACTCGGTCAAGGGGTGGCAGTGGGCCGTGGCCGGCGCCCAGCGCGCCAGGCGACGGTTGATCGTGGCGGGTGGCTGGCGTCCGACGCTGCAACGCGGCATCCGTTTCGTGGGCGAGGTGAAGAGCGAGCGGAAAGCGTTGTTGCTGTCGAGCGCAGCGTGCCTCTGGAATCCGGTGCAATGGGACGAACCGTTCGGGCTGACGTCGATCGAGGCGATGGTGAGCGGCACGCCGGTGCTGGGCACCCGTCGCGGCGCGCTGCCGGAGATTGTCACCCCCGATGTCGGCGCGCTCGGCGACACCCTCGATGAACTGGTGGACTTGCGACCGACACTCGACGCATTGGAGCCCGAACAGATTCGCGCCCGCGTGCTGGAGCACTTCACCCATCGCGCGATGGCCGCGCGCTACCTGGCCATCTACGGCGAGATGATCGGGCGCGGCTGATCGAGCAGCAGCTGCTGCAGACGGTGCATGTAGGTGTGGTGCTCGAGCAGGCGCGCGCGTGCCGCGGCGCCGAGTCGCTCGGCTTCGGCGGGATCTTCGAGCAGCCGGCGCACCGTCTCGCGCAATTCCCCGGCATCCGCGAAGAGCTCGACCTCGTCGCCGGCCTTGAAATACCGCGGCAGGTCGCCGCGTTCATCGACCACCTGCGCGATGCCCATCGCCGCCAGCTCGAACAGCCGCTGATTGCACGAGGCCTCGCCGGGATCGTTCTCCACCGCGACATGATGGATGTTGATCGCCACCGTGGCACCACCGTAGGAGTTGATGTACTCCACGGTGCTGGCTGCCTCGCCGCGGCAGTAGTCGCGCAGCGAGGTGTTGCGCCACCCGGGACCCCAGAGCGCCAGGCCGAACTCCACCAATTCGGACAGGAGGCGCTCGCGCCGCGGCGTGGCGGCGCCGGCAAAGACCACATTGGCGCGGTACTGGTCGCGGGTGCGGAGCGGTCGGTACACCGAGGGATCGGCGGCGAACGCCAGCACGTCCACGGTGCGGCCGAGTCGTTCGGCCAGTTCGGCGGCGACATCGGTGCCGATGGCGTAGATGTGGTCGTAGGGCCGGGCGAGCGCGGTGGCCTCGCTGATCGTCCGCAGGTCGTTGGGCAGCCAGTTGATCCAGCGCGCCCGCGCCCGGCCGCGCAGCCGGTCGACCAGGTCCTCGTGCAGTGACGCACCACCAGGCACCAGCACCAGATCGGGCGTGTGCTCATCGAGCGCCCGTTCGAGCCGTTTCGCGAGGTCGCCGCCGCGGAGCCGGGTGAGCAGCGACGGCCGGGCGCCGAGATCGAAGGTGGCGACCCGCGCGCCCAGGCGCGTCAGGGCACGGCACTGCTGCGCCACGTGGGCGATGTGGTAGTCGTCGAAATCGGCGATGCAGAGGACCGAACGCACGGCGCTCACGTGGTCACCTCGGCCATAGAGAACTGGAGATCATGGAGCCGCCGGTAGAGCCCGGCGCGCACCAGCAGTTCATTGTGTGTTCCCACCTCGACCAGTCGCCCCTCGTCGATCACGGCGATGCGATCGGCGTTGCGCACGGTCGCGAGGCGATGGGCGATCACCAGCACGGTCCGGTCGCGCATCAGCCGTTCGATCGCCTCCTGCACCATCTGCTCCGATTCGGTATCGAGCGCGCTGGTGGCTTCGTCGAGGATCAGGATCGGCGCGTCGCGCAGCAGCGCCCGGGCGATGGCGATCCGCTGGCGCTGCCCGCCGGACAGCCGGGCCCCGCGCTCGCCGAGCACCTTACCATAGCGTTCGGGGAGATTCTCGATGAAGAGGTGGGCGTTGGCCGCCACCGCAGCCGCGTGCACTTCCTCGTCGGTCGCGTTGCCCTGGCCGTAGGCGATGTTGGCGCGCACCGTGTCATGCAATAGTACCGTGTCCTGGCTGACGACGGCAATCAGCTTCCGCAGCGAGCCGCGGGTCAGCTCGGCCAGGGGAATGCCGTCCAGCCGCAGCTCGCCCGATGTCGGCTCGTGGAAGCGCGGCACCAGTTCCAGCAGGGTGGTCTTCCCCGCCCCGCTTGGCCCCACCAGGGCCACCACCTCACCCTTGCGCACCGTGAGCGAAATGTCCTGCAGCACCGGCGTGCCGGGGTCATACCCGAAGGTGACGTGATCGAAGACCAGGTCGCGCCCAAAGACCGCCTCGCGCGCACCCGGTCGATCCACTTCGACGGCCGGCGTGTCGAGCAACTCGAAGATCCGCGCGGCGCTCGCCTCGGCCATCGCCAACTGCGCCGGCACCTGGGTGATCGCCTTGAGGGGCGACATCACCCGCAGTGCCGTGACGATGAAGACCACTGTCATCGAACCGTTCATGTGCACACCGGAGATGCCCTGATTGGAAGCTGCCCAGAGCACCAGCATGACGATCGCGCCGCCGAAGATTTCGCTCACCGGCGAGGTGAGCAGCGCAAAGCGCTGGGTGCGCACGATCCACTTGCGATAGCGGTCGGCCTGCGACGCGAAGCCGGCCGATTCGGTCCCCTCGGCCCCAAAGGCGCGCACCAGCTTCACCGCGCCGAGCCGCTCCGAAACGGTCGCGGTCAACTCACCACGCTCGTGCGCGAACGCCTGGGCATGGCGCTTCAGCCGCTTGAGCAGCATTCGGACACCGAACACCAGGATCGGCGCCAGGATCAGCACCATGCCGGTGAGGCGCACCGACATCGCCAGCAGCAGCGCGATGGTGGTGGCAATCATCACGAAGTTCTGGAAGAAGGCGGCGAGCACCGCCACCACCACGAGCTTGATCTGGTCGGCGTCGGCCACCAGCGCCGTGGCGAGCTGGCCGCCGCGGGTGCGCTGAAAAATGCCGAGGTCGACGCGCAGCAGGTGATCGTAGAGGCGGGCGCGCAGGTCGCGCACCATCCCTTCCTGTACCAGCACCGAACAGTACGCGGCGAGGTACGAGGTGAGGTTCTTGAGGAAGACCGCCCCGATGAAGAGCAGCACCAGCCGCAGCACCTGCTCGCCCGGGGCCAGCCCGCCGATCAGCGGATTGAGCAGCGTATCGAGGATCGACTCCAATCGGGTACCCGCGGCACCGATGCCCCCCGAGTCAGGGAACTGCAGCTTGAGCAGCGGATTGAGGAAGACCACCGTGGCGCCGTCGAGCACCGACCCGATGAAGGCCATCACCAGCCCGGCCACGAACAAGCCGCTGTATGGCCGCACCAGCCCGAACAGCCGCGACCGCACGCTGGGGCGCGTCAGCCGCGCCTCGGCGTCAGCAGGGCAATCGGGAGGACCACTTCCTCTGGCGAGACCCCGCCATGCAGAAAGGCGCCGCGATAGCGCGCCTGGTATTCGCGCAGCTTGGTCGGATAGACAAAGAAGCGATCGCCGGTGGCCAGCAGCAGCCGGCTGTGGCCGGTCCGCGCCGGCAGCCCCCAGGCGAGCAGATTGTCGACCACGACCGCGGCGGCGGGATCTTCGACCCGCAACTCCTCGCCGAACTTGAAGCGCAGGTTGGCCGTGGCATCGCGGCGCGCAAAAATCGTCGCCGGCGTATGACAGTGAATCGAGCCGTGGTCGGTGGTGAGCAGCACCGGCACGCGCCGCCGCTCGGCTTCCTTGAGCGCCTCGAACAGCGCCGATCCCTCGAACCAGGTGCGGGTGAGGGTGCGCAGCGCCAGGGTATCGCGGGCGACTTCGAAGAGGGCTTCGTTCTCGGTCCGGCCATGGGTCAGCTGGTCGATGAAGTTGAACACCAGCGCCGTCACGCCATCGCCCGACAGGTGCGCCGAAAGCCGCTTCAGCACCTGCTCCCCCTCGGCGGCGGAGAAGACCTTCTCGTAGTGCACCGGCACGTCGCGCCCGGTCAACTCACGCAACTGCTCGGTGAGCAGCTCGCCTTCGTGCGCATTGAGCGACGCCTCCTCGCGGTCGTTCCACCAGGTCGGGTGGCGGGCGATCATCTCGGACGGATAGAGCCCGGAGAAAATCGCGTTGCGCGAGTAGGGTGTGGCGGTCGGCAGGATCGAGAAGTAGTGATCGACCTCGACATCGAAGAAGCGCTCAACCAGCGGACGGATCATCGCCCACTGGTCGAGCCGAAGGCAATCGACCACCACCAACATCACCCGCCCATTGGCGTCGAGCGTCGGCCGCACGAATTCGGAGACGACATCGACCGACAACGGCGGCCGGTCAGCGGTGCGCTCGGAGAGCCAGCGCGGATAGGACCCGGCAATGAACTTGGCGAAGTCCTGCCGCATGGAGAGCTGCAGCGAGCGCAGGGCCTCCTGCAGTCCCGGCTCGTCGGCCGCACCGAGCTTGACTTCCCACTCGGCCAGTTCGGCGATCAACTCGACCCATTCGCGCCACTCGAGGTGCTCGCCGCGGCGCCCCTCCAGTTCACGGAAGCGGGTGACGAAGTCGCGCGACAATCGCTGCTGGCGGATGCGATCGCCTTCGAGCAGGCGGGTGATGACCGACAGCACCTGCCGAGGCGAGACCGGCTTGGTGAGATAATCCGAGATTTCGGCGCCGATCGCGTCGCGCAGGGTTTCGGGTTCCTCGGCCTTGGTCACCATGACCACCGGCATCGAGGCATCGATCGCCCGGAACATCGGCACCAGGTCGAGGCCGCGGGTCCCCGGGATCTGCTCGTCGAGCAGGATCACGCCAAAGGACTGCTTCCGCAGCATGGCGAGGGCATCGTCGCCGTTGGCGGCGCCTGCGACCGTAAACCCCTGTTGCCGCAGGAAAAGCATCTGCGAATCGAGGGTCTCGATCTCGTCATCCACCCACAGGATCGTCCGGGGTCGGCTCATCAGTCTAAGCTAGCAGCGCCGTTACATTGCCGCCGTGCCTTCTGCGTCGCCGAGCATCCTTGTCGTCCGGTTTTCGTCGATCGGCGACCTGATCCTCACCACCCCGCTGCTCCGGGCGTTGCGAGGCCGCCATCCCTCAGCCCGGATCAGCGTCGTGGTCCGCGAGGATATGGCCGACGTCCTCCGTCACAATCCCCGGATCAGCGAACTGATCACCTGGCGAAGGGGCACCTCGCTGCTGCCGCTGGCCCGACAGCTCCGGGCGCAGGAATGGACGCACCGGCTCGACCTCCACGGCTCGCTGCGCACCTTCCTGCTGCGCCAACTGGTCGGCGGCGACTGGGGCGGCTACGAGAAGCACCGCGCGCGACGCCGCCGCCTGATTCGCTCCGGCGGGCAGCGGGGCGGTTTCCTGGGCGCGGTGGCCGACCGGTACTTCGAGGCCGCCAAAGGGCTCGACGTCGTGTCCGACGGCCGCCCAGCGGAGGTCTTCACCTCGAGGGTCGATGAAGACGCCGCCGCCGCCTTCCTCGCCACCCACCAGCTGGGGCAGGCGAGAGGACTGCTGGCCGTCTCGCCCGGCGCGGCGCATTTCACCAAGCGCTGGCCGACTGAGTACTGGGTCGCCCTGGTGAAGTTGCTGACGGAGCAGAACGACGTGGTGGTCCTGGGCGGTCCCGGCGACCGGGACGTCGCCCTGGCGATTGCGGCAGCTGGAGGGGACCGCGCCGTGAGTGCGGCGGGGGCGTTCACCATCATGGGGACGGCGGCGCTGCTGAAGCGGGTCCGGGTGGTGGCGGCGGGGGACACCGGGGTGCTGCACCTCGCCACCGCGGTCGGAACACCGGTGGTCGGCCTCTACGGCCCGACAGTCGAGCAGTTCGGCTTCTTCCCCTACCACGCCCACGCCGCCGTGCTGCAGCGTGACCTGCCCTGCCGCCCCTGCTCTGCGCATGGTGGGCCGACCTGCCCGCTGGGGCACCACCACTGCCTGCGCGAGATCCTGCCCACCGCCGTGGCGGCAGCCATGGCGACCCCGCCGCGATGAGCGATTGGTCGCCACCGCTGGTGACGCTGCTCGAATTGCAGCGGCGTCTCGAGCGCGGTCCCAAGCGCGAGGGGGCGTTTGCCCTCTGGATGCTGGTGCGGATCGCGCTGGATCAGGGGCTTGCCCCCGAGCTGCCCGACAAGGCCGATCGACGCCGTATCACCCTGCTGGCTCATCGGCTGGCCCCGCTGGCCGTCCCGCGGCCGCTCGCCCGGGGACTTACCACGGCCCTGAGTCACCTCGAGGATGGCACGGCGAGCGGGGCCAGGGTCGCCCTGGCCCAGCTGGTGGCCCCGACCAAGGATGCCCTGGGGAGCGAGGCCGCCGATGCCGTTGCCCTGGCGGCCAGGATGGTACATGACCGGCGGGCTACCCCGCAGGAATAGCGGTCAGTTGGGGACGGGCTTCTTCCCGGTGGTGTCCGCCACCGCCTTCTTGGCGCTGGCGACCACGGCTCCGGCCAGAGTCACCTGCGACCCGGTCTTGCCGTCGGACCGGATGGTGACCCAGAGCGAGGGGCCCTCCTGGTCAGCCAGGAATGAGATCACCCCGCCAGTCGCGCTCTCATTGACCAGCCGGAAGGGTGGCTCCGCCAGCACCTTGCGATAGAAATTCGCGACCGAATCGGGTGGCTGCGGGGTGTTCACCGTGATCTGGGTGGCATCGGCCCCGCTGGCCGTGGCAACCGGCTGCGCCTCAGGCGGAAATGGCAGGACCGGCAGCACCTGGCTGAGTGCCGGGGGCGGTGGAGGAGCTTCGACGACCGGCTTGGACTTGCAGCCGGCGAGGAGGAGGACAGGAAGCGCCACAGCGACGACGAATGGAGTACGCATAGGCCGGAACCGTAGCCGAATCGGCGGGGACCGGCAAGCGCTGCCACCGCGTTGCCGGGCCCTCCGCTCGCGGCTATTCTCCCGGCTTGCACAGCGAGGGGAGACCATGTCAGGCCACAGCAAGTGGAAGACGACCAAGCACAAAAAGGCCATCACCGACAACAAGCGGGCGTCGGTGTGGACCAAGCTGATCCGGGAAATCACCGTGGCGGCCAAGGCGGGCGGCGGCGATCCCTCCGGGAACGCCCGGCTCCGCAAGGCGATCGACGACGGCCGCTCGGCCAACATGCCCAACGACAACATCGAGCGGGCGATCAAGAAGGGGACCGGTGAGCTCGAAGGCGCCTCCTACGAGGAGTTCACCTACGAAGGCTACGGCCCCGGCGGCGCCGCGATGCTCATCGAAGGATCCACCGACAACGCCAACCGGACCGTGGCCGAAGTGCGCCATGCCTTTTCCCGGAACAACGGCAACCTCGGCGCCAGCAATTCGGTGGCGTGGATGTTCGAGAAGAAGGGCCAGATCCTCATTCCGGCGGACAAGAAGCCGGAAGACCAGGTGATGGAAGATGCCCTTGACTCGGGCGCGAGTGACTTTGAAGTGGACGGCGAGTATTTCGTGGTGACGACCGAACCGAACAGCTTCCATGCCGTCATGGAGAAGCTGAAGAAGAAGGGCTACACCCCCGAGTCGTCGGAAATCGAGATGGTGCCCAAGAACGTGGTGAAGCTCGAAGAAACCGACGCGCGGAAGCTGCTCAAGCTCGTTGACGCGCTCGAAGAACTCGAAGACGTCTCGAAGGTATTCACCAATCTCGATCTCGACGCCGTCGATCTCGAGGAGGCCGGCACCTGACCAGCACGGGGACCCTGACGGTGCTCGGTGTGGACCCCGGAACAGCGATTCTCGGGTACGGCGTGGTGACCGCCGGCGCCACCGGCCCGGCCCGGCTGCTGGAATGCGGCGTGGTGCGAACCAAGGCAAGCGAGGCCCTGCCGGTGCGGCTGGCGATCCTCTTCGATGGCCTGACTGAGCTCTTCGCGCGGCATCGTCCCGACGCCGTCGCCGTGGAAGGACTCTTCCACGGCCGCAACGCCCGCAGCGCCCTCATCCTCGGACATGCTCGTGGGGTCGTCCTGCTCGCGGCGCATCGGGCTGGCTTCCCGGTCGCCGAGATCGCCCCGGCGGAAGTGAAGCGCGCAGTGACCGGCACCGGGGCCGCCACCAAGCACCAGGTTGCGGCAATGGTGATGCGGCTGCTCCGGCTCGCCACACCACCGTCACCCGCCGATGCCGCCGATGGTGTCGCCATCGCGCTGACGCAGTTGCTGCGGATGCAGCAGCAACTCCGCCTCGCGGGAGCACGCCGATGATCGCCTCGGTGACCGGCACGCTCACCAACCGCGATCCTTCCGGTATCGTGGTCGACACCGCGGGCGGCACCGGCTACCTGCTCGAGATTCCGCTCGGAGTGTTCGAGCGACTCCCGGCCGAAGGGGCCAAGGTGCACCTCTTCACCGAGCTGGTGGTGCGCGAAGATGGCTGGTTCCTGTACGGTTTCGACGCGCCGAACGAACGGCTGGTGTTCCGTCGGCTGATGGGGGCCAGCGGCGTGGGGCCGCGGCTCGCGCTGGCCATCCTCTCGACGCTCGGACCGGAGCGCACGGTGCGCGCCGTGCGTGACCGTGATCTTGCTGCGCTGGCGAGTGTCTCCGGGATTGGAAAGAAGAAGGCCGAGCGCATCGTACTCGAGCTGACCGATCGACTCGACGACCTGCCGGCTGCCGCCGCAGTGCCCCAGCCCGCGGCCGATGCGGTGCGCGCCCTCGTCAACCTTGGCTATACCTCCGCCGCGGCCGAGACGGCCGTCCGCAACGCCACGCAAGGCGGAGCGCCTGACAACACCGCCGCGCTGATCCGGCGCGCCCTCGCAGACCTCGGAAGGAAGTGACCACCATGTGGCAGCAACCCGAACGATTCCCCGACACCGCCGAATGGCTGTGTACCCGCTGTGGCTCGACCAATCGCAAGCTGGTCGCCGCGAAGGCGTCCGAGGCCAAGGATCGCTGCGTGTCGTGCGGCGCCAAGCACGTGCTGCACCCGGGATCAACCCCGGTGCGCTGGGACGCGAAGGCGGCCTGACCTGATGGCGGAACGCCCCGTCGATCCTGCGGTGGGCCGTCACGTCGAAGTGACGACGCCGGCGGCCCTCCCCGACGAGGGGAGTGTCGAGACGGCGTTGCGCCCGTCGCGGCTCGATGAATTTGTCGGGCAGCCGCAGGTGCGCGCCTCGCTGCAGATTGCGATCGACGCTGCCCGGGGACGGGGCGAGGCACTCGACCATGTGCTCTTCTTCGGGCCGCCAGGGCTCGGCAAGACCACGCTCGCCATGCTGATGGCCCGCGAGATGGGGGTGCAGTGCCGCACCACGTCCGGACCGGTGCTCGAGCGACCGGGCGACCTGGTCGGTCTCCTCACCCAGCTCGGCCCGGGCGACATCCTCTGCATCGACGAAATCCACCGCCTGCGTCCGCAGCTCGAGGAG
>JANYAG010000064.1 GCA_025361465.1 Gemmatimonadota bacterium | reverse complement strand
CGCGCTCAAGAACGAGCCGGCAATTCTCTTCATCGAGCTGGTCAACGAGCCAGCCCACCATCCTGAGGATGTCCAAGGGTCGATCGACTACATCAACGCGCTGACCGAGGCCGTCCGCAGCACCGGCTGCACCAAGCTGGTGTTCTACAACGTGAGCCAGGACTTTCGAATCGGCGAAGCAATCCGCCACTCCCGGGCGCAAGGCGTCACCTTCGGCTGGTACCCGACCGGATTGAACGCGGGGCACGAACTGGCCGGCAACTACCTTCGTGCCGTGGACACCTTTCCCGACATGCTGCGCCCCGAGCTCGCGAAGCTCCCGCGCATCGTGTACGAGTTCGACAGCCCGGACCTGCGCACCGGCACGATGTACCCGGCGATGGCGCGAACGTTTCGCACCGTGGGGACGCAGTTCGCCGCCATGTTCGCCTATGACATGCTGGCGACCGCCTCGCGCAACCTGGGCTGGCAGACGCATTACCTGAATCTCGTCTATACCCCGCGCAAGGCGATGAGCGCCATCATCGCGGCTGAGGCGATGCACCGGCTGCCCAGGATGCAATCGTACGGGGAGTACCCGGCCAACACGCGCTTCGGCGACTTCCACGTCTCCTCCGAAGACAACCTCGGCGAACTGGTAGCGCACGACGCCTTCCTCTACGCGGGCACCACCCGCGCGCGTCCTCCCGAGCCTTGGGCACTGCGGCGAATCGCCGGCTACGGCTCCTCGGCCACCGTGACATACGGCGGCGACGGGATCTACTTCCTCGACAAAGTACGGCCGGGCCTCTGGCGCCTCGAGGTCTACCCTGACGCCGAGCCCGTCGGTGATCCCTTCGAGCCACCCAACCCCGGCAAGGTCGTGACGCGAGCCATCAGCCGCGCCTGGCCGATGACCATCACGCTGCCAGACCTCGGCGGGTCGTTCACCGTCCAGTCGGTCACGCCGCGCAGCCCATCGGTCCTGCGCGCCGTCGCCGGCCGCTTTACGGTCACGCCTGGGGTGTACGTCCTGAGTGCCACCGGACCGGTGCAGGTCGCCACCCTGCCCGCTCGCATTGGCGAAATCGGGTTCGCGGAGTATCACGCACCGCCACTCGACACGCTGGCGCTCGTCGTGCAGCCGCTCACCGCGCCGGAATACCTCGCGGGCCGCGACGCGGCGTGGCGCATCCGCATCGTCGACCGGACGCCACCCGATTCCGCCGCGCTCTTCATCCGCCGCACGGCGGGCGGGGGCTTCCGCCGCTTCATGCTGCAGGCGAGTGGCGCCTTCGAGTACACGGCCAGCGTGCCCGGCGCCGCGCTGCTCGAGGGCCCGCACCAATTCGTCGTCTCGACGTTCCGCGGCACAACGGTGACCACCTACCCCGGCGGGGTACCGCTGAGCCCCGTCGACTGGAACTTCGGCAGCACGGCCACCTGGTCACTCGACGTCGCGGGCATGCGCACACCGCTGCAGCTCTTCCGTCCAGCGATCGATGCCGCACAGCTCGCCTTCACGCGCATCGGCGATGCGGGACGCAGCGGCCTCTTCCGCCTGACCTTCTCGACTATCACGGGCCAGCCGGTCTTTCACTTTGCGCGCCCTGTCGACGCGCGCGGCTGGAGTCCCGAGGACTATACCGCGTCGCTCGTCATCAAGGACCGCATCAAGAGCCGCCAGCCGGCCCTCGGCGAGGCGGAGGCACTGCACCTCCGGCTGCGCGGCCTGGGACCACGTCAGACGCTGCATGTGACCCTGATGGAAGATGACGGGACCAGCTGGACCACGGCCGTCTCGGTCGACAGCAGCTGGAGCGAGCAATCGCTGCCGCTGGCGTCGTTCGCACCAGGTCGTGGTGTCCTGCTTCCCGAGGGATTTCCCGGCGAATGGAATTACTGGGCAACCCCCGCGGCCGGGCGGGGGAGCGGCGATGATCGACTCCGACTCGATCGCGTGGAGCGTCTCCAGCTCTCGCTCCGGCCGGAGGTCGGCGTCATGGTCACTCCGGGGAGTTACGGCGTCGAGGTGGAATCGATTGTCCTGCGCTTCGGCCCGCCTGCTCGCATCGCCCATGAGTGAACTGACGGCGCTGCGGGCGCTCGCCGAAGCGCTTGGGGTTCGTACGCACTACACCGATGGCCTCGGCAAGCAGGTCACCGTCTCCCCCGACACGCTCCTCCGCGTCTGCGCCGCGACTGGGGCACCGATCGCCCGCGCCGACGACGCGGCAGGAGCCTTGCGGGCGCACGTGGCCGCCGCGGCCGAGGAAGTCCTGCCCCCCGTCCTGGTCGCCTGGGATGGCCACTTCTCGCCGATCACTCTCACAGACCGCGGGCCACTGCTCGCCGAGCTCTGCCTCGCCGATGGCGAAGTCGTACCGCTCTCCCGATCCGGCGAGCAGCTCCAAACGTCGCGGGTGCTTCCCCTCGGCTACCATAGCCTGAAGTTTGAGAGTCGTGGCCATCAGGGGAGCTGTACCGTGATCGCCGCGCCAACCATGACATGGCATCGACCGGGGTCCCATCGGAGCTGGGGAGTTGGGGCGCAACTTGCCGCGCTCCGCTCGAAGCGCAGCCGGTCCGTCGGAGACTTGCAGGATCTTCGGCTCCTCTGCGACTGGGTTCGCGATCAGGGTGGCGACACGCTCACGCTCCTGCCGCTACTTCCCACCTTCAACTCGGCGCCGCCGGAACCAAGCCCCTACTCCCCGGTGAGTCGCCTCTTCTGGTCCGAGCTCATGCTCAACCTGGGAACGGCGCATCACCCGACTGCAATGCCATTGCGGCTTGATGTCAGCCGGGCCGACGCGGAAGTGCGCGCCGCCCTCGCCGGACGGAGGCCGGATCCGTTGATTCTCGACGAGGAGCTTCTCCGGTACGCCCGCTTCCGGGGCGCCCAAGCCACGCTCGGGCGGGATTGGCGTGCCTGGCCCCTGCGCGCGCGAGCCGGCATCCTCGAACCCGATCAAGTCGACGTCGAGGAAGTGCGATTCCAGCTCGTCGCACAAGCACTGGTACGCCAGCAGCTCAGCGCGATCGGGGACCACCTGGAACACGTTGGATTCCGGCTGGGACTGGATCTGGCGGTGGGGGTCCACCCCGATGGCTACGATCCGTGGTCCCGTCAGGCCCTGTTCGGCGAGGGGATGTCGGTCGGCGCACCACCCGATGCCGGCTTCCCGAGCGGGCAGGATTGGGGCTTCGCCCCGGTGCTTCCCCAAGCCTCACGGCGAGAGGGGCATCGCTACCTGGCGGCTTCGATCGCGCATCAGGCGGGCACCGCAGGCGTGCTTCGGATCGACCACATCATGGCCTGGACCCGCCTGTACTGGATTCCCCACGGCTTCGGATTGCATGAAGGAACCTATGTTTCCTACCCCGCTGAGGAGCTGTTCGCGGTCCTCACCCTGGAGTCTCACCGCAATCGGTGTGAGGTCATCGGTGAGAATCTCGGCACCGTCCCTCCCGAGATCGACACGGCATTGCTGCGCCATCGCATCTGGGGGATGTACCTGGCGCAATTCGAGGCCGGGAATGCTGGTGGCATCGCACCCCCGGCCCCGACCGACATGGCGCTCGTGGGTACACACGATACCCCGACGTTCGCGGGCTGGCTCGCCGGCAATGACATTGAGGAACGTGTCCGCTACGGGCTGCTGACACCCGAGGCCGCTGCGATGGCCCTGAAGGAGCGCTCGAAGGCCGCCAGGCGATTGGCGAAGCGACTCGGCCTCGGCCGGAAGCAGCCGCACGCGTTGCTGGCGGAGTTGTTGGAGTGGCTTGGGCGCTCGGAGAGCCCGCTGGTGGTGGCCTGGCTCGAAGACCTCTGGCTTGAGGATCGGGCGGTAAACCTGCCGGGCACCCCGTCGTCCCAGCGGCCAAACTGGCAGCGCCCGATGAATCGGCTGCTGGATGACATCATGATCGACCCGATGGTGGCAGGATGCCTGCGCCGGCTCCACGAGGCACGCGCCGCCGCACCGATTGCCACCACACCATCTCCAACCTGAGGCTGGCCCCCATGGACTCCATCCCTCCCGGATCACCGGCCCCGCGCGACATGGCCCAGAGTCCGATGCAGGCCGCCACCGAGTCCCTCCGCCCCAAGCCACGGCTGGGGTTCTGGGAGATCTGGAACATGAGTTTCGGGTTTCTCGGAATCCAGATTGGATTTGCGCTCCAGAATGCCAATGTCAGCCGAATCTTCGAGACGCTCGGTGCCAAGGTGGAGAACATCCCGATCCTCTGGATCGCCGCGCCGGTCACCGGCCTGGTGGTGCAGCCGATCGTGGGCTATTGCAGCGATCGCACCTGGAATCGCCTCGGCCGCCGGCGACCGTACTTCTTGGGCGGTGCCGTACTTGCGTCACTCGCCTTGCTGGCGATGCCCAACTCCCCGGCGCTCTGGGTGGCCGCGGGCGTGTTGTGGCTCATGGATGCATCGATCAACATCTCGATGGAACCCTTCCGCGCCTTCGTGGGCGACAACCTGACCTCGGAACAGCGCACCACCGGCTTTGCGATGCAGAGCTTCCTCATCGGTACCGGGGCCGTGCTGGCATCGATCCTCCCGTGGCTGCTCACCACCAAGTTCGGCGTGGCCAACGAAGCGCCGCCGCACATCATCCCCGATTCGGTGCGCCTCTCGTTCTACATCGGCGCGGCGGTGTTCTTCCTGGCCGTCCTCTGGACCGTGGTGCGATCGAGGGAATACTCGCCGCAGCAGATGGCGTCGTTCCTGGAAAATCAGGCACGGGAGGAGTTTGCGAGGGAGAAACGGACGGCGGAGCAATACCTGACCAACGGCGGTCGGCAGATCCGACTCGGTGGCATCCTCCTGGTCGTGGGCGCGGCACTCTCCGCCTGGCTGGCCAGCCAGGCCATCTATCAGGTCATGGTCCTTTCGGCGGTCGCGGCCATCGGTGGCGTGCTGCTGATTGCCAGCGGGAGCATGCAACAGCACGGCCGGCACGACAACGGCTTCGTCACCATCCTGAATGACTTCCAGGACATGCCCGCGACGATGAAGCAGCTCGCCTGGGTGCAGTTCTTCTCGTGGTTTGCCCTGTTCGCCATGTGGATCTATACCACCGCCGCCGTGACCAGCCACATGTACCACACGACTGACACGACGTCGGCGCTCTATAACGAAGGGGCCAACTGGGTCGGAGTCAGCTTCGGCGTGTACAACGGCGTGGCCGCCATCGTGGCGTTCGCCATCCCCGTGCTGGCGCGAAAGACCAGCCGCAAGGTTGCCCACGCGATCTGCCTGGTGTGCGGTGCGCTGGGACTCCTGTCCATCTTCGTCATTGCGAACCCGAGATACCTGCTGGGGTCCATGGTGGGCGTTGGCATTGCCTGGGCCAGCATCCTCTCGATGCCCTACGCGATCCTCACCGGCTCGCTGCCTCCGTCGAAGATGGGCTATTACATGGGTGTCTTCAATTTCTTCATCGTGATTCCCCAGATCGTGGCGGCGGCCGCGCTGGGATTCATCATCGGCCGGTTCTTTGGAGGACACGCCATCGATGCCCTGTTGATCGGTGGCGCGTCCTTCGTGGTCGCGGCGGTGCTGACGCTTCAGGTCAAGGACGCAGACGACGTGGCGGGGAGGGTCACCCGGGAGATGCGTCCGGCTTCGGATTGAGCCAGCCGCCGGATGCGGCGATCAGTGCGTCCGCCGCCTTGGGACCCCAGGTGCCACGTCGGTAGGGGAGCACCCGCGGGTGCATCGCGAGCACGGGCTCGACCGCCACCCAGGCCGCTTCAATCGCGTCCTCGCGGGTGAAGAGCGCACCATCCCCGATCATCGCGTCGGTCAGGAGGCGCTGGTAGGGCGGCTCCACTCCCAGGGTCTCCTCGACCAGGAACAGTTCCTGCTGGTCGCCCACAAACTCCTTGCCGGGGCGCTTGACGCGTGCCGCCAGGGCAACCGCCGCGTGGGGCGAAAGCCGAAATCGCAGGTAGTTGGTCGGGCCGCGCACGGGCGCGGAATCCGCGAAGAGTCGCACCGGCGGCGCCTTCAGCTCCACCAGCACTTCAGCGGCCGTCTCCGGCAGACACTTCCCGGAGCGCAGGTACCACGGCACGCCATCCCAACGCCACGAGTCGATGAACAGGCGCACGGCACAGTACGTCTCGACGTCGGAATCGCGCGCGACGTTCGGCTCCTTGCGATAGCCGGCATACTGGCCACGCACCAGGTCGCGGGACCTGAGGGGCCGCATCGCCTTGAAGACCTTGGCCTTCTCGTCGTGGACCGCGCCGTAGTCACGACCGACGGGAGGCTCCATGGCCAGCAGGGCGACGATCTGGAAGACGTGATTCTGGATCACGTCGCGCAGGCAACCCGCGGTTTCGTAGAATGCCCCGCGACCGGTGACGCCAAAGTCCTCGGCCAGGGTGATCTGGACACTCGCGACGTAATTGCGGTTCCACACCGGCTCAAAGAAGGAATTGGCGAAACGAAAATACAGAATGTTCATGATCGCCTCCTTCCCGAGATAGTGATCAATCCGGAAGATGGCGTCCTCGGCAAACTCCGCCCGTGCCACCGCGTTGAGCTCGCGCGCCGAGGCGAGGTCGCGGCCGAACGGCTTCTCGACGATGACACGCGCCTGGCGTGACAGGCCGGCGGCACCGAGCCCCTGGATCACCGTGGCGAACAGTTCGGGCGGGATGGCGAGGTAGTGGATCGGGCGTTTCGCCTTGCCCAGGGCAGTCTTGAGCGCGGCAAAGGTCGCGGCGTCCTGGTAGTCGCCGGGCACATAGCGGAGCAGTGACAGGAGGCGGCTGAGCGTCCGGCGATCGACCGCGACACCCGATTGCCCGATGCTGTCGCTGGCGCGCTGGCGCAGCTGGGCCAGGCTCCATGGCGGAAAGGCCACACCGATGACGGGCACGGTCAGCGCGCCGCTCTCGACCATCGCATACAGCGCCGGGAAGATCATCTTGTAGGCGAGGTCGCCGGTGACGCCGAATAGCACCAGGGCGTCGGACGGGGTCAGGCGGGATCTCTTCGTAGCCATCGCAAGCTCTCCGTGTGAGCGAACCGCGTCCTCCTCAGCCTGCAGTGCCTGACGGCCCTGTGGCGAGGGCCCTGTCGACGATCGCCTGCGCCTCGGCGACGATGCGGTTCAGGTGATCCCTGCCACGGAAGCTCTCGGCGTAGATCTTGTAGATATCTTCGGTGCCAGAGGGCCGGGCGGCGAACCAGCCCGAAACGGCGGAGACCTTCACACCGCCGATCGGCGCCTGATTTCCCGGCGCCGCATTGATGATGCGCTCGACTCGCTCCCCAGCCAGCTCGGCACATTGCACCTGCGCCGGCGAGAGCGCCGCAAGACGACGCTTCTGTTCGACGGTCGCGGGAGCCTCGACGCGATCGTAGACCGGCTCGCCGAGGTCACGGGTCAGGTCGCCATAGATCTGCCCCGGATCGCGACCGGCCCGCGCCATGATCTCGGCCGAGAGGAGGGCCGGCACGATGCCGTCCTTGTCGGTGGTCCAGGTGGAGCCGTCACGGCGAAGGCATGACGCGCCGGCGCTCTCCTCGCCGGCAAATCCGAGCGAGCCGTTGCTGAGGCCCGCGACAAACCACTTGAACCCGACCGGCACCTCGTCGAGCCGCCGGCCGAGCATCGTGGTCACCCTGTCGATCGTTGCGCTGCTCACCACGGTCTTCCCCACGCCGGCCGAATGGCTCCACTCGGGGCGATGCCGAAACAGGTGGTGGATGGCGACGGTGAGATAGTGGTTCGGGGGCATCAGGCCGCT
Organism: Gemmatimonadota bacterium; assembly: GCA_025361465.1. Taxonomy (GTDB): domain Bacteria; phylum Gemmatimonadota; class Gemmatimonadetes; order Gemmatimonadales; family GWC2-71-9; genus Palsa-1233. The sequence goes on along the minus strand of JANYAG010000064.1, from coordinate 7,584 downwards.
GCTTGGCGTGACGATCCCATGACGATCATGATCGGTATCGCAGGCGAAGGCCAGGTCGAACTTGTCCTTGAGGGTGATCAGGGAAGACATCGCATCGGGCGAGGACGGATCCATTCGGATCCGCCCGTCCCAATCCACCGACATGAAGCGAAATGTCGGATCAACAACTTCGCGAACGACCGTCAGGTCGAGCCGGGCGTGCTCGGCGATCCGGGCCCAGTAATGGACGCCGGCCCCGCCAAGTGGATCGACGCCGAGGCGCAGTCCGGCGCCGCGGATCGCGTCCATGTCGACCACGTTCCCGAGATCCGCTACATATGGGTCGAGATAGTTGTATCGGTGGGTTGTGGCGGCGCGCAGCGCCCTGGCGTGCGGCGTGCGTCTTACCCCAGCGAGTCCAGTCTCCAGCAACACGTTGGCCTGGGCTTCGATCCACTTGGTGACGTCGGTGTCGGCCGGTCCGCCACTGGGAGGGTTGTACTTGAAGCCACCGTCCGCCGGCGGGTTGTGCGATGGCGTGATGACGATGCCGTCGGCCAGCCCAGCGGTGCGCCCGCGATTGTATCTGACAATGGCGTGCGACACGACCGGTGTCGGCGTGTATTCGTCGTACTCGGCGAGCATCACCTCGACACCGTGGGCCGCGAGCACTTCAAGGGCCGTGGCGCACGCCGGCACCGACAAGGCGTGCGTGTCGATGCCGAGATAGAGCGGTCCGTTGATGCCCTTCAGGTGGCGGTAGCGGCAGATGGCTTCGCTGATGGCGACGACGTGCCACTCGTTGAAGGTGGTGTCGAACGCCGAGCCGCGATGGCCCGACGTGCCAAAGGTCACACGCTGGGCGGGAATCGCGGGGTCGGGGATCCCGGCATAGTAGGCCGTGATGAGCCGTGAAACATCGAGGAGCATCGACGGCGGCGCCGGATGGCCCGCGAGGGGACTGATCTGCATCACGGCCTAGGAGGCAGCGCCCTTTTCCACGTGCCCGCCAAACTCCGCCCGCATGGCGGAGAGCACACGGTCCTGGAAGTCCGCCCCGCCGCGCGAAGCGAATCGGCCGAAGAGCGCCGCCGCGAGGACATTTGCAGGCACTCCCTCATCGATCGCCGCTTCGAGGGTCCACCGCCCCTCGCCCGAGTCCGACACACGCCCAGCAAAGTGATCGAGGCCCGGGTCCGCCGCGAGCGCTGCCGCGGTCAGGTCAAGCAGCCATGAGGCAATCACGCTGCCTCGACGCCACACTTCGGCAATGTCGGCCAGGTCGAGGTCATACTGGTAGGCCGTGGGATCACGGAGCGGGGTGGTCTCGGCGTCGGCGGCCGTTGCTTCCTTCCCCACCCCGGCATGCTTGAGGATGTTCAGTCCCTCGGCGTAGGCCGCCATCATCCCGTACTCGATGCCGTTGTGGACCATCTTCACGAAATGTCCCGCGCCGTTGGGGCCGCAGTGCAGGTAGCCACGCTCTGCCGTCCCACTGCGACCTTCCCGACTGGGCGTCCTGGAAGCGGTGCCCGCGCCTGGAGCGAGGGTGGCAAAGATCGGGTCGAGTCGGCGCACCGCTTCGGCCTCCCCGCCAATCATCAGGCAGTAGCCACGCTCGAGACCGACGATTCCGCCGCTGGTCCCGCAGTCCACATAGTGCATGTCCAGGTCGGCAAGCCGCTTGGCCCGCAGGAGATCGTCGCGATAGTAGGAGTTCCCGCCGTCGATCACGATGTCGCCCGCCGTCAACTTGGGGAGCAGCGTATCAAGCGTACTGTCCACGACCGCAGCAGGCACCATCAGCCAGACCACCCGGGGAAGGTCGAGTCGCGCCACGAAGTCGTCGAGCGTCGTTGCCCCCGCAGCACCTTCCGCCGACATGGCCTGCACCGCGGCCGGAACCCGGTCGTACACGACACAGCTGTGGCCGCCCTTCATCAAGCGACGCACCATGTTGGCGCCCATGCGCCCGAGACCAATCATCCCCAATTGCATCGGTACCCGCCCGTGTGACCGTGATGCCTAAGCTAACCGCCTGTTACCGGTCGAATACAACCACCCCGAAGCGGAAGCGCCTGCCCGGCGGAAGGTCCCTGGATGTTGACCAGCTGAAATGGGTAGCGAGGTTGAACGGCGCCAGGAATGGCGTCAGGTTGCCCAACCCGAAACCCACCTCGCCGAACCCGCTTGGCGCCGTGCGCAGCAGTGAATCTGCGGGTTGCGGCCGGTGATCGACAAAAGCGGTCCAGAAGGCCCCCGCATGGACGCTGAAGGTGAAGGGTAGCTTCCTGATCAGGGGCAGGTGGCTCTTGGCGAAGAGACGTCGGTCAAAGTCGTGCTCGACGGCGAACATCGCCGCCCGATTGCCGGCAAAGTTGGTGTCGCCGAGAGTGTTGATGCTCGTGCCTTGATAGGTCAAGGCCCTTGGCCCGAAATCGACGGTGAAATATCGCTGTGGCGGCAGCTCGCCGGAGGACGTCCCGGCCGCGATGTTCAGCGTGGTGATCCCCAGGCCCAAATCCCTGCTCCGCTGTTGAAATTGGACGGTGTAACGACGATAGGCGAAGTCATTTGCGATGAGACCCGGCGCGGCGATCTCGGCTGACAGGCTGAGCCGCGCCCAGGTGTCGCGCGGAAGGCGCTCGTCGTGGAGATTGAGGCGGCGCAGCGGGCGCGAGTCGAAACTCAACGTCGCTGTCACGGCGCGCAGATGCCCGGGGGTGATCGGCGCGTTGGAGCGCTGCGCCCGTCTCGCCCGAAATACCGAGTAGTCGGAGACCGCTCGGACACTGGACTGGACGTAGTCGTCGTAGCGGAGGCCAAGATCGGTGAAGTCGATCAGCTTGGTGGTGGCCGACACGGTGGCACCACGTTCCGTGAAATAGTCGAGCGGGTCAACCCGGAACAGCAGGGCGCGCACGGTGGCGTTATATGACCCCGACACGAATGTGGGTCGCGTCACCACCGCATCGTGGTATTCCAGCCCGAGCCAGAGCCGGCGTGGCTCAAACAGGCGCACCCTGCCGGCGACCAGGTACTCCATCGCATCGCTGCCAGTGGCGTAGCCGATCCGGCCCCGCAGATTGACGTCCGGTTTACGCTGCCAGATGCCCCCAACTCCGACGTACGCTCCTTCGACGCGATTGAAGTGGAAGCGGTCGGGGTTGTTCAGCACACGGGTCCCCAGCGCGATCCCCCGACGCGCCACGGCCACAAATCCGGGCCTCCGCTGGCGGGTCGAATCAATCCGGGGCCACGCGGCCGCTTCCGCTGCCGTCAGCGGAAAGGCCCGTGACGCCTCGGCCCACCGCGCGCTGTCGGGTTGGTCGACCGCCGGATCGATGACGACCCGGACCTCTGCCAGGTCAGCCGGCCGGTCGCCGCGATCAAACCGGAAGCCGCTCAATTCCGCCAGGTGCCGGAACGCCAGATCCCTCGGCATGCGGGGCACGGGGATCGCCAGATGCAGATTGCCGGACAACTCGATTTCGTACGGCATCCATCGGGCGGGCGAGACCTCCCGATAGCGCTGGCGGTAACGCAGGTTTCTCAATCCCGTGAAATGCACCGCGTCATTGAAGCCAAGATCGACCCCGACCAGGTCGAACGAGGAATCGTCGATGTCGATGGTGCCGGCAAAGAGGGGAGTCGCCTCGGTCCTCGGAGCAACCGCGAGACGAACTACCCGCCGATGGCCGACTTCCAGCGTGTCGAGGACACGGTAGTGGTAGTGGCCAGGCGCGTCATCGGCGATCGGCGAGACGACCGAGAACTGGCGCAATTCGATTCGTTCCCGATGGAAGTTGGCGATCTCACCCACGGTCACGAGGTTCCGGCTGGCGCTCAGGTTGCTGGTCTGCCGACGGGAGAGAATGGTCTCCTGATACCGGTTGGGTGGTTCCCAGTACGTCTCACTCATCGTCTCGGTCATGAGCAAGATCGACGCCGAGGAATCCGGCGGCTTGGCGAGATCCCGCACCGCGAGCTTTACGTAGGCCAGGTAGCTGTAGTCGTGGATGGTGGCGAACATCGCGCGCTTGCGGACAATTGCACCTCGGATGAGGCGCTCGGCAGGATCGTCGAAGACCGTCACCGTGATCGGCGTGAGTTGCACTGCGACGCGCTGCAGGAAGAAGGACAGCGAATCCACTCCAGCCGCCACCACCATGCTCTGACGCGCCGGCAGGAAGCCGATCTGTCGCACTTCAACGGCGACCCGGCCATTCGGAACGGCCATCCGGAAGTGACCGGCGTCGTCGGTCAGCACTGAAATGGTCGTTCCGACCACGCGGACCGTCGCGAGCCGAACGGGAGCACCGGACATGGTGTCGCGGACGCTGCCGGCGATGGTAACGCGCGGTGATGGCACGGGCTGTTGAGCGGGAATCCTCACGGTGCTCAGTGCGAAGAGCGCCATCGCGACGCAGGTCGTGCAAGACCGCTGAGCAATCCATCGCGGGAGCCGCATCCTCATTCACCTCTGGCCGTCGGATCATCCGCCTCACGGTCCCGATGTGCGCTGCAAGGAAGCTAGCGAGATCGTCCGGCACCTGCACCAGACGGCTCCATCATAAGGACTCATCCTCACGATGAAGCCGCAACACCACGGGCCGCTTCTCGCTTATCCTCCTATCCCTCCCCTCTATCCATCACCCGGTACTGGATCGCCTCCGCCACATTCCCTGGTGTGATGTCATCTGCTCCTTCAAGGTCCGCCAGCGTTCGCGCCAGTTTCAACACCCGATGATACGCTCTTGCCGAGAGACCCAGCCGCACGATCGCCCGCTTCAACACCGCATCCGTGGCCGCATCGGTCCTGACGTGACGGGCCAGTTCGCGTGGCCCCATGTGGGCATTGGCATAGATGCCGGGTGATCCCTTGAATCGCTCGAGTTGCCGCGCGCGCGCGGCTTCCACTCGCGCCCGCACCGCGGCACTCGACTCGGCCGGCACCCGAGTCGCGAGATCGTCGTACGCTACCGGCGGAACACTCAGATGAATGTCGACCCGATCCAGCAGCGGCCCCGAGAGTCGCGCGAGATATTTCTGCACCGCCAGCGGCGGACAGATGCATTGCCGGGCCGGGTCCCCCGCATGGCCACAGGGACAGGGTTTCGTTGCCCAAATACCGTGGCGACTCACGGCGCCGACCCCGAAGCCAGGTTACCCGAAGCAACTCAAGCATTTAGGCGATCACATCAGGGCGAGGCGAATCAACCTGAGGCTACTGCAGCGCGAGGTGGCCGCTCGGATCGGGGTCACCAAGGAGGCAATCCACAATTGGGTGAGGGGCCACGCCGAAGCTGAGGTGAGGTACTACCCGGCACTGGTCGAGTTCCTCGGCTGCAACCCCCTCCCCGAACCCAAGACCCAAGGTCAGGCGGTCAGCCGGGGGCGGATGAATCGGGGGTGGTCAATCGATCAGCTGTCCCGAGAGGCGGGAGTCGACCAAGTCACTGTTTCGCGGCTGGAGCTGGATCGCGGCGGGATCGATGAGCATTCGTCCTTTCCACCCGGACGAGGGAGGCGCTAAGGCACTCGGGGGGAGAGGAGCGTCTGGCCATCCGCGGACCCCCATCCCACATGCTGGGGCTCCACGAAGCCGTGGCAACTCCAGCTGACCCGGTTCCGTGGAGACCCCGTTGCATCTGCGTCAGTGGCTCACACCTGATGGGCTGAAACAACCTGTGAGAAGTAGTACCACGTTCCTGTCGCCGTATGGTAGTTCGCGGCCGGGACAGGATCGCCAGTCGGATAGTACCCCGGCTCGGCCGGCTGTGAGGCCGATCCATGGAAATGCCCGTTGGCGTCGTTCAGGAGGTTCTGGTTAGTACCACATCCCAGACCATAGTCGTCTCCAGATTCACTCTGGACTGCCGCAGGGAGTGCTCTTCCTGACAACACTGTCAGCATGAGCACCACACCAAGCACGCGAAAGCTCCTCGTTCGCTTCATGACTCCCTCCCAAAATGTTGAGTGTTGAACCACACCTCCCACCTTACTCCATCCTGTGCAGGCGCTTCTCGAAAACCGAACAGCCAAGTCAACGCCACTACTTGCATGGTGCTCCGTCAGCACTTGCCAACCGCATTGACAGGCGGAGAGCACGGCGTAGCCCAGAGGCAGAGTCCTCGTCGACCAGTACAGCCGTCTGAGCATGAGGCATGAGGAGAAAGCCGGATGGAAACACCGACGAGGCGACAATGGACCCGGAAGCGGGGTCGAACACTTCGACGTGCTTCTCGAGAACCCGAGCCATGATCGAGTACAGAGCGAAGGGATTTGCCGCCTTCATCATCTCATCCCTGGCGCCAGGTGTCTTCGGCACTTGGGTGACGATCCATAGCCGCCCGCCTTCGCCCATTACCAACTGCTGCACCCTCGGAAAGAGGAACGGCGGCGCGCTGCCATCTGTCGGCGATCGCATCGCATTCTTCTTGAATGGTCGGAGAAGGGAATCCGCGACATACCAGGGCACCGCGCGATGTAGGGACCTCAGTTCCCTTCCGGTACTATCCCATTGTTCGACCCAGTATCCACCTCGTGAGTAGATCTCCGGCCCGACCCAGTAGGTCCCGTCGTCCGCCGCAACCGCCGCACGCGTGCCGTCGGATTCATCATCTAGACGAGGGCGGGGCCGAATCCGGTGCACAACATTGCCTGACCGATCGACGGCGAGAAGTGAGTAGTGCTCCCTGCCAAAATTGGCGGAACTCAGCACCAACCCATCATCCGCAAACTGAGTATCCCCAATTGAGGACCCAGAAATCGGCCCCATCGGGCTGAATCTCAGAAACGCGTGATCCGGGCCGAATACGACCCAATGCTGGCGGTTATCCCGGACATAGAGGGTATCTCCCACCGTCACGAACGGCGCAATGGGCCCGGCCTGGAACTGGCCGGGACCTTCTCCCTTGCTGCCGATCATCGGCAACGCCACCCCATTCGCGTCCCAATGCATCAGAGCCCCTCCTCGTTCGGGAGAGGCATAGACCTCACCTCGTGAATCGACAGCGAAGCGAAACAGGCTTGGTTGATCCAAGGTGATGGACGTGTCCGTCTGAAGCATCACACTGGTGCCACCGGTATCGATGACACAGCGAATTGCCTCACGCATCACCTCGCCTCGATTCTCTCGCCCGCCACAACCCAGCGCCAGCAGCAAAACCCCAACTCCAACGGACGGTTTCCGATGGCCGGCAAACCGACACCATCCACCGCCCCGTGCAGTTGTCACTGACCGTGTAGATCGATGTGAAAGACTCACTCTAGCTCCCCAGGACTGAGGTTAGCGTGGCGTAGCGTGGTCCACTTCATTCAATGGCAGCCGCACCTGACGACCTGCAACCGGGATACGTCAACCACCTCTATAGGGATCGGCCTAGGATGGGCACCCCCCCCCAGCAATTGTCAATCCCAACGATTTCGCTCGGCTTAGAACCCAATCCGCTTTCGTTCCGCCTCGACGCCCGGCGCCATCAACAGCCGGATCGCATCGAACACGACCCGGAACTTGGCGTCGTACCTCCGCTCCAATGACTCGAGTTTCCTGGCCAGGTCCGCGTGGGTCGCCAAGAGTGCCCGCAGCCGGACAAAGGCGCG
>JANYAG010000061.1 GCA_025361465.1 Gemmatimonadota bacterium | reverse complement strand
GACAACCGATGGGGCCCGAGGTCCTCTGGTCTCCGGATTCCAAGAAACTGCTGACCTACCGGTACGATCAGCGCAAGGTTCCGGAGATGTACCTGATTGAGTCGGTGCCGAAGCAAGGTGTTCGTCCCCGGCTGTTTACGTATCACTATGCGTTTCCCGGCGATCCCGACGTGGGCCTGGCAACGCCGATGGTGTTCGACGTTGCAGGCAAGAAGCCCGTTGTGCTCGACGCTGTTCCACAGGCCGTGCAGGCGGTGCAAGTCGGGTCGCCAATCGGCGCGCATGAAGTCTGGTGGAGCGTTGACGGCCAGAGCATCTTCTACCTCCAATCGGAGCGTGGTTTCAAGGAGCTGAGCCTGTGGGTTGCGGATGCCCACACCGGCCGTGTGCGTACCCTGATTGACGAGCGCGCCGATACGCCGGTGGTCTCCTTCCCTAAGCCCGGCCTTGGTCCGCTCGTCCGGGTGCTGCATGGCGGCGATGAGATTATCTGGTATTCGCAGCGCGATGGCTGGGGCCACCTGTACCTCTATAACGGCAAGACCGGCGCTCTCGAGAACCAGATCACCAGGGGTTCCTGGCCCGTGCGGAACATCGAGCGCGTGGATGAGGCCGGCCGGTGGGTCTACTTCACCGCGGGTGGCCGCGAACCAGATCAGGACCCGTATGAGGAGCATCTGTACCGCGTCAAGCTGGATGGGACCGGCTTGCAACTGCTCACGCCTGAAGAAGGCCACCATACCGTCACATTCTCTCCCAGCGGGAAGTTCCTGGTGGACACGTGGTCGAGCGTCAACCGACCGCCCGTGACGGTGCTCCGCGCGGCAGACGGATCCCGCGTCGACCGTGTCGGCGAGCTGGAACGCACGGATATCAGCGTCTTGCTGGCCGCAGGCTGGAGGGCGCCGGAGCCGTTTCACGTGAAGGCCCTCGACGGTGTGACCGATCTGTACGGGGTCATGTACCGGCCCGCTAACTTCGATCCCCGTAAGCGCTATCCGGTGATCGAGGACATCTACTCCGGGCCACAGCTCATCAGTGCTCCCAAGTCGTTTGCAGCTGACTCTCAAGACCAGGCGCTGGCGGAGCTGGGATTCATCGTGGTGAACATGGATGGCATGGGCGGTCCACTACGCTCCAGGGCCTTCCAGCTCTTCTCCTACGGCAAATTGGGGCAGGCAGGGGATCTGGCCGGTCACATCGCCGGACTTCGGCAATTGGCGGAGCGTGATCCGTCTATGGATCTTGACCGGGTGGGGATCTTCGGACACTCAGGGGGTGGCTTTGCGTCGGCCCGCGCCGTCCTGGCCTATCCCGATTTCTACAAGGTCGCAGTGTCATCGTCGGGGAATCATGACCAACGCGGCTACCAAGCCGTGTGGGGTGAGCGCTGGGAGGGCCTGCTCCAAGGCGACAACTACCTCGAGCAGGTCACTGCCCGCCTGGCCGGCAATCTCAAAGGCAAGCTGCTCTTGGCGTATGGCGACATGGACGACAACGTGCCCCCGGCGCTGACGCTGCAACTGGTCGACGCGCTCATCAAGGCCAGTCGGGACTTCGATCTCCTGGTGCTCCCCAATATGGGTCACGGCGGTGTCCGCAACAGCCCGTATTTCTGGCGCCGTCGTTGGGATTATTTCGTCAAATACCTGCTCAATGTGGAGCCACCGCTGAATTTCAAGATCGCGTCCGATGGCAAATAGCGCTTCGGTTCCAGCGACCGAGGGGACCGGATCCGGGTTCTTGGCCTATACGTTCAACCACCTTCGTTCGGGGCCTTAGGAGGAGTCCTATGTCACGATTCATCGTCTGTACCGCCCTTCTGCTCTCATCGGTGCTGGTCTCTGTGCAGCCGCAGGAGTCGGCCATGGCCCAGATGACGCAAATTGAAGGGATCCAGACGCGATCGCCGTCCGAGAAGAGTAGCGATCTCGATGCCCTTACGCTGCAGCAGGTCATGGCCAAGTACCACGTGCCCGGCGTGAGCATCGCCGTGATCGAGCACTTCAAGATTCACTGGGCCAAGGCGTACGGCACTTCGGATGTCGTCAGCGGGGCGCCCGTCGATTCCGACACGCTGTTTCAGGCGGCGTCGATCAGCAAACCCGTGGCGGCAATGGCCGTGCTCAAGACGATCCAGGACGGTCGATTCGGCCTCGACGCTGACATCAACAGCATCCTGAAATCCTGGAAGCTGCCGACCGGCGACTTCACGCGCGACCAACCCGTCACGCCCCGCACCCTCCTCAGCCACACCTCTGGTCTGGGTGACGGCTTCGGGTTTCCTGGCTACCACCCGTCAGCGCCACGTCCGACGCTCGTCCAAATCCTCGACGGTCAGCCGCCGTCGAACGGGGGTCCCGTGCGACTCGTGCGGCCCCCTCTGACAGCCTACAAGCATTCGGGCGGCGGCATCGAGATCATGCAGCTTGCGTTGATGGACACGCTGGGCAGACCGTTCCCCGACATCATGCAAGCGCTCGTGCTGCGGCCGGTCGGGATGCCGGACGCGGTCAACGACTGCCGCACCG
>JANYAG010000058.1 GCA_025361465.1 Gemmatimonadota bacterium | reverse complement strand
CGCGCTCAAGGAGCTCTCGGCGGGAGATTACCGATTGGTGGTGCGGGTGCGGGACACCACGAGCGGGCGCGAGGTCATGCGGGAGCGGAGGATTGCGGTGCGGGGGTAGGATCGAGATCCCTCACTGCGTTCGGGATGAGGAATTCCCCTCGTCCTGAGCGCAGCGAAGGACCTCTCGCTCCTCGTTATCTTCCCCCCATGCCCGACCTCCTCCTCCACGAACGCACCGCCTGGACCACCGGCGCGGTGCTCATCGGGATCGATGAGGTCGGCCGCGGACCGCTCGCAGGGCCGGTGGTGGCCGGAGCGGTCTGCTTCGCCATCGATCATCCCGGCATCGACGGCGTTCGCGACTCCAAGCTGGTGAAGCTCTCCTCCAGGCGGCTGGGGTTGGCCGAGCAGATCAAGATCGAGTCGCTCGGCTGGGGCTTGGGTGCTGCGAGTGTGCGCGAGATCGCCAACCTCAACATCCGCCGGGCGACCGGCCTCGCCATGCGTCGCGCCATCCGGCGCTGTCGCGCGATGCTCCCGGCCGGGAGCGTCGTGCTGCTTGCGGTGGATGGGCTGCAGATGCCCGAACTCAACGAAGCACACCATTCCATCATCAAGGGCGACAGCGTCTGTCACGCCATTGCCGCCGCATCGATCATCGCCAAGGTGGCCCGCGACCGGCTGATGTGGGCGCTGGCCGAGCGCCGTCCCGGCTACGGCTGGGCCTCCAACGTCGGCTATGCCACCGCCGAGCACACCTCGGCGCTCCGGGCCCTCGGCCTGACGCCGCACCATCGCACCGCCTTCTGTGCAACCGCGATCGGGCAGGGGGAGCTCTTCAACGCGCCTGAATGACGCCCTTCATTCCGTTCTGAGCGCGCGTAACGCCTCGAGTTCAACCAGCTGCATGACATCCTTGGGACGCCCGGTCGCTCGCTTCGCGTCAATCAACGCATCGAGAGTGAGGATGCGCAGCGTCACCCCGAACGCTTCCACGCGCTCGGACCGGCGCCGCACCGCCTTCCAGTCGCCCACCCCCTTGATCGTGTCAAGGCAGTCGAGCGCCCCCTCCGTCGTCTGCAGGGTGAGTATCGGGGCGCCGCGCAGTGTTCGGACATCCATGATGAATGGCAAGCCCGGCTCGATCTCGCGAGGGTAGGCGTGCCATGTCGCGAGCAAGGCAGCGAGTCGTTCGAGATTTGCCGGCGCGGGGTCGTAACAGATGTCGAGATCGTTGGTGATGTGCGCCGAACCGTGGGCACTCCCCGCGACGCCACCCACGACGACGAAATCCACAGCACCTTTGACCAATCCCTGGAGCATGGTGGCGAAGCTCATCGTGCGGCTCGCATCTCGCGGAGCGCATGTGCGTTCGCATCGAGCGAGTGGAGCCGATCCGCCGGCCGTTGCGCCAGGTTCCATCGCAACAGCGAGAGGTCGATCCCGAATGCGATTGCCGCCTCGAGCGGATCGGCTCTCTTCTTCGGTGGCCGACCTCGCTGGCGAGGAGCACCGAGCGTTCGCGCGGCACTCAGCGAGGCCAAGAAGGTCGACTCGAAGCGATTGAGGTCCAGGGACAACGAGATGCTCCCGTCACGCGATGTACAGATCACCGTCTCCCCGCCATGGAGCGCCCTCTCGGCGGCCGCATTCGCCTCGACCAGGCCGAGCCCCAGCTCGGCGTGAAGGACCCGGACCAAGGCGAGTCGGCGGGCCATCACCAGACTCCGTGCCCGCCCCAACTTGAGGAGCCGTCGGGTATTGGCGATCCACACTGGGTCGGCTCCAGCGGCGAGGGCAAATTGCGCGACAGTCATGAAAATATAGATACTAAATATTGCATATAAAGGCAATCCCAACGCCAATTGGTACCCCCCTTCCTCCTCGCCCCTCGCTTCTCGCTTCTCGCTTCTCTATTCTCCCCCCATGCCAACTCTCCACTTTCTCCTTGCCGCCCTTGCCTTCGCCGGCCAGCACGACACCATGCCGGTGGGCTACACCCCGCATCGGGTTTACGACTCCCAGCACAAGCGCTGGACCGATTTCGAGTCCATGGCCGCCGAGCTGGCCAAGAAGGACGTCATCTTCCTTGGCGAGCAGCACGACGATGCCAGCACTCACCGGATGGAGGCCGCCCTGCTCGACGCGATCGCCCGCCGTCGGGGCAACATCGTGGTGTCGCTGGAGATGTTCGAGCGCGATGTGCAGCCGGTGCTCGACGACTACCTCGCGGGGCGGATCGACGAAGCGACCTTCCTGAAGACGTCGCGTCCATGGCCCAATTATTCAACCGACTATCGTCCGATGGTCGAGTACGCCAAGGCGCGTGGCTGGCGCGTGATCGCGGCGAACATCCCGCGCAAGATGGCCAGCTCAGCGTCGTCCAAGGGCATCGAAGCGGTTTCCGGTCTCACCGACTCTACTCGTCGCTGGGCAGCGGCCGAGTTCAGTTGCCCGAAGGACCACTACTTCGCGCGCTTTGGTGAGACGATGAAGGAGCACCCGTTGGGGCCAGGGCCGGCGCCGACCGCCGATGAGATGGCGAAGATGACCGAGAAGTTCTACCAGTCGCAGTGTACCAAGGACGAGACGATGGCGGAGTCGATCACCTGGGTCAAGACATCGGCGCCCAATCCGCCGCTGGTGATTCACTACAACGGTGCCTTCCACTCCGATTTCACCGAAGGAACGGCCATGCGCGTCCAGCGCCGGCTTCCCAACGTCAAGATCGCCGTGGTGTCGGCGATCCCGGTGCCGTCGTTCGATGCACTTGAGCC
>JANYAG010000040.1 GCA_025361465.1 Gemmatimonadota bacterium | reverse complement strand
CGGCATGAACTCCCGTCCCAGCAGCGAGGAGAAGGCGAGGCATACGAGGTGAGCCCGTGGCGCTATGCGAACAAGCCGGTGCCACCAGGCCGGAAACAGTTCGCGCGCAGGTAATCCAACGAAAGGGCCTTTCCTACCGCCGCCACGCGCGAGCCGACTCGAATGTAGGGCCCTATTGCGAGTCCGCTGCCGGGGTTGTTGCTGGTCGATCCCTGGTGATTCGCGCCAGCGGCGGGGATCATCTGCCCGTTGATAGTCCCCAGCCAACCGTTGCCATTGGTGAGTCCGCCGACACCAGAGACGCCGAGGCGCTGGGTGCCAGACGGGACAATGCCGGACGGGTTCGTGGTGGTCACGCCGCCGACTGTCGTCTTGAAACGCCAGTCGGTACCCACCGCGGAGTCGTAGACCCACGCCGCGCCGTTGTTGACCGTCCCGTCCCAGAAGCCGAACTCAGCGAAACAGTTAACGACCGTTGCGAGACCAATCAATGCTTCCGCAAACGGGAAGCCGCTGGAGTTGCCGGGGAAGAACGAGGGGGTGAGAACTTGCAGCGCCTGCCAGTCGCCGATAGCGACGGAGGCTGACGTAATATTTAGGAGGGTGCTGTTGCCGCCGACCATTGTGCCGGCGTTGCCGGAGTTGACCGCGGCCCAAATGCCGTTCGTGACGAGGCCGGCGTTATAGCCAAAGAAATCGTCGTCGATAATGGTGCGGTTTGCGCGGTCGAGCCAAGCCGACTCCGGCGTCACTCCCACGAGATCGACGCGCGCCTTCTCGCTTGCGACGCTGCCGGAGGCGCCGCGCACGAATCGCCAGTCGAAGTAGTGGTAGCCCTCGCGCAGCACATCGGAGACGAATCGCCCAGCCGAGACCGTGGCATTGGCAACCGTGCTCGCCTTCATCACCTGCACGCCGTCGACAAAGAAGTCGAGATGGTCGCCTTGCGAGTTGTTGCAGAGCAGGTCGAACACGAACGCGATGCGCGAGGGCGCGAGCAAGAACAGGTCGAACCCAAGCGAACTGTTCTGATTCGCGGTCTGACCGCTGTTGCGGTTCGCGCTTGCCGTGCCGCTGATCGGGTTGACGGTATCGCGCTGGTAGGCGAGGTCGCTGCCGTAGCGCGGCGACGGCGCGGCCCACGCGCCAGCTTGGTCGGTCGGCGGGACGCCGGCCTCGAATCCCTGGAGGAATCCCGCCGCCGAGGGCAGCGCGAGCGCCACCTGCGAGAGCCAGTCGTAGACGTTCTGGCTCTTCCAGTTCTCGTACGAACTCACTCCCTGCTGCCCCACCGTCCAGCCCGTGTCCTGCTGCCCGCTCGACGGCGTGGTGACGTTGGCTCCGGTGACGCCCGCGAGGGTGCGGGCCCACCGCGCGAGGAAGGACGGCTTTGTCGGGACGGTCATTGGTCGTCTCTCTCACAGCGCGTTTGCGAAGTATCCGGCGTCCCAATACTGCGGAGCGGCGCCGTCCCAAGTGAACGTCGTCGACGGAGTGACGCTCAGGTACTCGGTGACGAGGTGAATGCCCGCAGCCTTCGCCGCCTGGAGCGCGACGCTCAACGCGCTCGGCTGCGAGATCGGCACCCCGCCAATGCGGACGATCGCGCTCTCCGGTCCCGAGTCGAACACCTGCGGGATGGTTCCTGCGTCCGGCCCGGCGAGCACGATGGCGATCAGGTTCGGCGCGGTCCCCGCGCTGGCGTTGACGATAATCTGGACGCGCAGCCAGGTGGCGTAGACCGCATCCGCGTTCCCGCCGGGCACCGCCGACCGCGCCAGACCGATTGTCTTGCCGAGGTTGTCGAGCTGCTGCCCGCTCGCCGACGACAGCGCCCGCTGGGTGAGGATGGCGTAGAGGGCGTTCTCGACCACCTGCGAGCGGGCCGCTGCCCACGCAATCAGGCCCAGGATGTTCGGGCTCTGCTGGTACTGCACCAGCAGCCTCGCCTGCGCGGCGGCGGCGTGGTTGGTGACCTGCGCTGGGTAGGCCACGGCGTCAGGTCTCGGTGACGGTGATGTTCGCGGTCTGGATCTGCGGGATCTGGTTGTACGGCACCACGATCGGCGTGTTGGTGCCCGGCGCGGGCGCGGTGCCGATGAACAGCGAGGTGACGTCGAGCACGTACGGCGGCGGGAGCTGGTCGAGGACGGCGGCGGCCAGCGGCCCGGCGTAGACGGTCTGACCGACCACGTATGGGGTGGTTCCGAGCGGGGTGACGAGGCCGTTCGACTCGGCGATGATCGCCGCTTGCACCGCCGCGCTGCCCACCCCGCCCACCACGTAGGTGCTGCCCTTCTTGACGGTGACCACCACGTAGATCTGGAGGAACGAGGGGACGGTGAAGCTGATCGGGTAGACGGTGCCGGTGGCGGGATCGGTGACGTTCTGCGAAGTGGTTCCGAAGGTGTTGCAGCCCGCCGCCTTGCTGTTCCAGATCGCCGTGGCGATAGCGAGCGCCGTCCCGCCCTGCACCACGCACTCAACCGAGTGCGGAGGGCGGCCGACCGAGTCGGCGAAGTCGGTCGGGTTCTCGTAGACGAAGGCAGCGGTGACGCCCGCCACCTTGAGCAGCGCGGCGCGGAGCGCCTGCACGGGGGCGGTGCCGCTTGCCTGCAGGAGCGTGGCGCGGCGAATGCGGAAGGCGGCGTCCGTCTCGATGCTCCGGCCGGGCACCGCGTCGATCGGGTTGCTCACCAGCGTCAGGCCGGCCACCGGGGTATTGATGGTGGTCATCGTGCCCGCGGGGGCGACGAGTGGGCCGGTGACTCCACCAGCCATCGGGATGCCGACCGCCGCGCTTCCGGCGCCGATGTAGCGCCAGGTGC
>JANYAG010000029.1 GCA_025361465.1 Gemmatimonadota bacterium | reverse complement strand
GTGCTCGAGCCGCGGCTCGAGCAGCTGGGCCTGCGCAGTGCCTCCGATTCCGAGATCTTCCGCGTGCAGTTGCCCCCGGATCGCTGAGTGGCCAAGCCCGCCGCACGGATCCTCTTTCTCCAGGGCCTCCTCGCCCTTGCCGGTGCGGTCATTCTCGGCCGCAGCGTGATGATCCAGGTGATCGAGCATTCGCGGTGGAAGGAACGGGCCGATCAGCGCAAGGTGACCCGGGCGATCCCGGCGCGCCGGGGCACCATCTACGATCGCAACGGAGTCGTGCTCGCCAACAGCGAGGAGCAATACCGGCTGAGCCTCACCCGGCGGGAGCTGGGCAACGCCGACTCGGTGATGCACCTGCTGCCCCAGTTGCTCAACGTGTCGCCGAAGAAGGTGCAGAAGGAGTTCGAGGGAGAGTACCCCTACTTCTTCGGGCCATTCACCGCCGAACAGATCGAGCCCATTCGCAACCTGCGCGGAGTGCACCCGGCCGTGATCTACCGGCGGGTCTATCCGCAGGACTCGACCGGCGTCGCGATCATCGGCGCCCTCAATGACAACGGCACCACCGGGATCGGCGGGCTAGAAGGTTCGCTGGACACGCTGCTCCGCGGGGCACCGGGAGAAGAGCGGGCGTGGCGCGACGCGACGGGCCGAGTGCTTGCCTCGCCCGGGACGGTGGTGCGTGAACCTCAGGCCGGTCATTCCGTCTACCTGGCCATCGACCGCGAGCTTCAGGGGATCGCCGAATCCGAATTGCTGCGCGTGGTGCGGCAGCGCCAGGCGCACGGGGGTGACTTCGTCATCTACGACGTGGCGAGCGGCGAGATCCTCGCGGCGGCATCCTTCCGTCTCGACACGACGGTCGGGAAGATGCGGAGGACGGCCTCGGCGATCGTGGAGGAGTACGAGCCCGGCTCCACTTCGAAGCTGTTCACGGCGGCGGCGATCCTGCGCAGCGGCAGCGACACCACGCCGGTGTCCGGTGAGGGTGGCGTCTGGCACATGCAGATCTCGCGGAACTACGTGCGGACCATCGCCGACGTCCACCGTGTCAGCGGCATGCTCGGCCTCGGCGATGCCGTCCGGTTCTCCAGCAACATCGCGATGTCGAAGTTCTCGCTGAACCTGAAGCCCGACGACCAGTACGAGACGTTGCGCGACTTCGGCTTCGGGACCGGTTTGGCGCTCAACTTCCCGGGCGAGGCCTCGGGCTCATTGATCCGGCCCGCCAAGTGGGACAACCCGATGCTGGCGCGGCCCTCGATCGCCACGGGCTACTACTTCCTGGTAACCACGACGCATCTCGCCGTGGCGTACGCGGCCATCGGCAATCATGGCCTGCTGTTGGCGCCCACACTCGTCAAGGAAATCCGCACCAGCGGCAACAGCCTGGTGTGGCGACACGAACCGAGTGTCATTCGGCGCGCCATCCCCGACAGCGTGGCGCGCCACCTGCTTGAGTACCTCCGGCTCGCCAGCGACACCGGCGGCACCGGCCTCGAAGCGCAACTCGACGACTACAGCGTCCTCGGCAAGACCGGAACTGCCGTGCTCAACTCGACCCGGAAGGGTGCCGCGAGGGAATACCGGTCGTCGTATGCGGGGCTGTATCCGATCGACCATCCGCAAATTGCCTTCACCGTGATGATCGACCGGCCCAAGGGAGCCTACTACGGCGGCAAGGTGGCCGCGCCGATCGTGCGCACCGTGCTGCAGCACGCCCTCGCGCTGCTGTCCTCGCCGCTCGACCGCACCCGCCCCACGGTGGTCAGCGCACCACGGAACGCGCCGGTGGAAGCGGTGACCGAGCTGCCGGTGCATGCCGTGAGATATCCGACGGCGGCCGGGGTGAGCCGTGACCCGGGATACGCGAGCATCCCCGAGGTGACGGGCCTCACCGTGCGCAACGCGACCTTCGCGCTGCATCAGCTCGGCTTCGAGGTGAAGCTGTTCGGCCGGGGCCGGGTCCGCTCGTCGCTGCCCGCCGCCGGCGACTCACTGCCGCATGGGGCGATCGTGACCATTCGCGCCGACACGCTGCCATGACCCTCCAGGAACTGGTGCGCATTCTCCGGGCGCATGACCTGGTGCTCGACGCGCCGCCGGCCGATCCGGTGATCGGATCGCTGACGGTCGACTCGCGCGAGGTGCGTCCGGGGTCGCTGTTCGTCGCGGTCCGCGGTGCCGTGGCCGATGGGCATGCCTACATCGGACAGGCCATCAGCAGTGGGGCGCTCGCCGTCGTCGCCGAGTCGGCCGTGACGGCCGCGGTGCCGGTGGTGGTGGTGCAGGACGGACGCCTGGCGGCCCAGGTACTGGCGGAGCACTGGTTCGACTACCCGGCGCATTCCCTCGAGCTGTTCGGCATCACCGGCACCAATGGCAAGACCACCACCACCGCCTTGCTTCGCCACCTGTGCAACGTGCACCTCGACACCGGCAGCATCGGAACCCTTGGGGCCTTCGATGGCCACGGCCGCGAGATCGCATCCAGCGCGGGCGCGTTGACCACGCCGGGGCCGGTCGACCTGCAGTCGACGCTGCGCGGGCTGGTCGATGCCGGCGTGCGCACCGTCGTGATGGAGGCCTCCTCGCACGCCCTTGACCAGGGGCGCCTCGATGCGCTGACCTACCAAGCCGGCGTCTTCACGAACCTGACTCGTGATCACCTCGATTACCACGGCACCATGCCGGAGTATCTCGCGGCCAAGTTGCGGCTCGCAGATCTCGTCGCGGCGGACGGCATGCTGTCGGTCAACGCCGACGATCCGGCCTGGGCACCACTGCTTGGCGATCGCCGCACCATCACCTGGGGCGAAACGCCACAGGCCATGCTCACCATCAGCGAGGTGGAGTGCACCGCGGCTGGCAGCCGGTTTCGGTTGGGAGGGAGGTTTGGGTCCGGTGCGGTGATGCTGCCGCTGCCCGGCGACTTCAACGTCAACAATGCCGTGGCGGCCGCCGCCGTGGTGCTGGGACGCGGCACACCGCTCGCCGATGTGGTGGCTCGGCTCGAGGGCGCGCCACCGGTTGCCGGCCGGATGGAACTGGTCGCGGCGGAGCCGGTGCACGTGCTCCGCGACTACGCCCATACGCCCGATGCCCTGGAGCGCGCCCTGCGCACGCTGCGGCCACTGACACCCGGGCGACTGATCGTGGTGGTGGGCTGTGGCGGGGACCGCGACAAGGGGAAGCGCCCGATGATGGGCGCGCTTGCCGTGTCACTCGCCGATCTGGCGATCGTGACTTCGGACAACCCGCGCACGGAGGATCCCGAACAGATCATCGACGACGTGGTCGCAGGCCTGCCCAAACAGTCGTATCGCCGGCACGCCGATCGCCGTGTTGCCATCGGGGTCGCGTTGCGGGAAGCCGTCCGGGGCGACACGGTGCTGCTCGCCGGCAAGGGACACGAGACGTATCAGGTGATCGGCACCCAGAAGCTTCCGTTCGACGAGCGCCAGATCGTGCAGGAACTGCTGGCATGATGCACCGCGACTTCACCGACGCCTGGGTACGCAGCGCGCTCGGGCTCCCCGGTGGTGATGCGCGCTCGTATTCCGGCGTCTCGACGGATACGCGGGTCATCGCGGCCGAGTCGCTCTTCGTAGCCCTGGCCGGCGAGCGCTTTGACGCGCACGACTTCCTCTCGCAGGCGCGCGACGCCGGGGCGACCGGCGCGGTGGTCCGTCGCGGCACCTCGCCGGTGCGCGGCCTGGTGTGTTACGAAGTCAACGACACCTTGCGGGCGCTCGGCGACCTGGCGGCCGCCCAACGCCGCCGCTTCGAAGGACCCGTCATCGCCATCACCGGCCAGAACGGCAAGACGTCGACCAAGGAAATGGTGGCCGCGGTGATGGGCACCCGCTGGGCCACACACCGGACGCGGGCGAACCTCAACAACCTCATCGGCGTGCCGCTGACCGTGCTCGAGGCACCCGCGACGACCGAGGCGCTGGTGGTCGAGGCCGGCGCGAATCAGCCCGGCGAGATTGCCCGCTACCGCGAAATCCTCCGGCCGGACATCGCCGTGGTGACCAGCGCCGGGCAGGGGCACCTCGAAGGGTTCGGTGGGGTCGCGGGCGTGATCCGCGAGAAGCTCTCGCTCACGGTGGATGCGCCGTTGGCGATTGTGGGCACCACCCCGGCGGCGCTGCGGCCTGGCGCGAAGACCCTCGCCAGGCGCGTGCTCACGGCCGGACTCCGTGACGCCGACGTCGCGCCGACGGAGGTGAAGCTCACCGCGGACGGCCGCCCCCAGGTGGTCATCGATGGCCGCCACTTCACGCTGCCGGCGCGCGGCGTCCATCAGGCGGGCAACGCCATGTTCGCCTGGGCGGTGGCCCGCGAATACGGCCTCGAACTTGATGCCTGTGCCCGCGGGCTGGAACAGTTCACGCTTCCGGCTGGTCGCGGCGAGCTGACCCAGCACGGGACCCTCACCATCCTGAACGACAGTTACAACGCCAACCCGCAGTCGTTCGCGACGGTCATCGACCTGGTCGGGGCCATCCGGGCCGGCCGCCGGCTGGTGTTCGTGGCTGGCACCATGCGCGAACTCGGGGCGGAGTCGGCCGCGCTCCATGCCGAGGTCGCGGGACAGCTCGCCGCGCTCAACCCCGACCTCCTGGTGCTCGTCGGCGAGTTCGTCGGGGCGTTCGCGCCCTACCGCGAGCGATTCGAGGACCGCCTGCTGGAAGCGCCCGACGCGCCTTCCGTTGCCGCACCACTCGCGGCGCGACTGCGGGGCGACGAGCTGCTGGTGCTGAAGGCGTCGCGCGGGGTCGCGCTCGAACGTATTCTTCCGGCCATCCACGCCCTGCCCAACACCACGGCCTGAGGCCCGATGCTCTATTTCCTGCTCGCGCCGCTTGGGAAGAAGTTCATCCTCTTCAATCTCTTCACCTACATCTCCTTCCGGGCCGCCGGGGCGATGGTTACGGCGCTGTTGATCGCCTTCATCGTCGGGCCCGCGATCATCCGGAAGCTGCACGCGTTGAAGGTCGGCCAGGTGATCCGGGCGGAAGGGCCGGCCTCGCACCAGAGCAAGCGCGGCACGCCCACGATGGGCGGCGTGATCATCATCGCGGCGACGGTGATCCCGACCCTGCTCTGGGCACGGCTCGACAATCGCTTCGTGCTGGTGACGCTGGTCGCGATGCTGTGGACCGGGGCGATCGGCCTGATCGACGACTATCTCAAGGTGGTCGAAGGGCGCTCACGCGGCCTGGTCGCCAAGTGGAAGCTGCTCGCCCAGGTCTCCTTCGGGGTGACGCTCGGCGTGATGCTGCTGGTCTGGCCGGTGGTGCCTCCCGCCAGCATCAACGCCGCGGGAACGACGGTCCCCTTCTTCAAGTTCACGGTGGTGGTCTTCGCGCCGTGGCTCTACGTGCTGTTCGTCACCGGGGTGGTCACCGGCTTCTCCAATGCCGTCAACCTCACCGACGGTCTTGATGGACTTGCCACCGGATTGTCGGCGATCGCCGCGGGGGCATTCGCCTCCTTCGCGTATGTGCTCGGCCGCATCGACACCACCGGCTACCTCAATCTCATCTACCTCCCCGGCTCGGGTGAGCTCGCCATCTTCTGTGCGGCATTGATGGGGGCCTGCCTGGGCTTTCTCTGGTTCAATGCGCATCCCGCCAAGGTGTTCATGGGCGACACCGGCTCACTGGCTATCGGCGGGTCGCTCGGGACGCTGGCGATTCTCCTCAAGGCGGAATTCCTGCTGGTGATCGTGGGCGGCGTGTTCGTTGCCGAGGCGGTGTCGGTGATGCTCCAGACCGGCACCTACAAGTGGTACAAGCGGACGCGCGGACGGGAGTATGCGGATGCCCACCGCGTCTTCCGGATGGCGCCGCTGCACCATCATTTCGAGAAGCTTGGCTGGGAGGAACCCACCGTAGTGGTGCGCTTCTGGATTCTCGGCATCTTCTGCGCCCTGGTCGCACTGGCCACGCTCAAGCTGCGATGAACCGGCTCGAGCAATGGCGGGCGGCAGGGCGCGAGGTCAGCGTGGCCGGGCTGGCCCGCAGCGGCTTTGCCGCGGTCCGCTTGCTCCGGGCGTATGACCTCCCCGTGTATGCGTCGGACAATGGCAGTGGGGACGAGGTGGTCGCCACCGCGGACAAGCTGCGCGCAGAGTTCGCCAATGGCGTGAGCGTCGAAACCGGGGGGCACGACCTGGCCCGAATCAGCCGGAGCGCGGCGCTGATTCTCTCTCCTGGGATTCCGCCCACCGCCGCCGTAGCGGGATCGGCGGCCGCCGCCGGCGTCACCGTGCTGGCCGAGGCGCAAATCGGGCTGGATGCGCTCCACGGGGTGCGCTACGTCGCCGTCACCGGCACGAATGGCAAGAGCACCGTCACCGCCCTTGTCGACCACCTCCTGTGCCATGCGGGGATTTCGAGCGTGGCGGCGGGCAACATCGGCACGCCATTGTCAGCGGTGGCGATGGTGACCCCCAAGCCGCAGTGGCTTGCCGTAGAGCTGTCCTCATTCCAGTTGCACGACTGCCCCGACCTCGCCCCGACGGTTGGCATCCTCACCAACCTCGCGCCTGATCACCTCGACCGTTATCCGACCCTCGAGGCGTACTACGCGGACAAGGCCTTGCTCTTCCGCAACGCGGCGGCCGGCTCGATCTGGGTCAGCAACCTCGATGACCCCGCGTCGCGGCAGATGGTCGCCGGGGTGGCCGGGCGGCATCTTGCGTTCACCGTGGCCGACGGCCTCCGGGCCGATGCCTGGTACGATCGCGTGGGTGGCGTGATGATGCTGGCGGGCCGACCGTTGCTCTCCCGGGCGGTACTGCCGTTGCTCGGGGACCACAACGTGGCCAATGGCCTCGCTGCGGCGCTTGCCGTTCACGCCACCGGGATCAATCACGCACGGATCGCCGAGGGGCTGGCCTCGTTCCGGGCACTGACCCACCGGATGGAGCCGGTGCGCGAGGTGCATGGCGTGTTGTGGATCAACGACAGCAAGGCGACCAACGTCGCCTCGACCCTGGTCGCGGTGCAGGCGATGACCCGGCCATTCGTGCTCCTGCTGGGCGGCCGCCACAAGGGCGAGCCATACACCGCCTTGCGCGAGCCGTTGCGGAAGCATGGCGTTGCCGTCGTCGCGTACGGGGAGGCGGGTGACCTGGTCGAGGCCGATCTGCGTGATGCCATTCGCGTGGTCCGCGGGGAGGCGTTCGAGGAGTGCATTGCGAAGGCTGAAGCGCTGGTGCCGAAGCACGGCGCGGTGCTGCTCTCGCCCGCCTGCTCCAGTTACGACATGTTCGACAACTACGAGCAACGTGGCGCGGTTTTTCGCGAACTGGTCGAGGCAATGTGAGCACGGCCGCCATCCGGCATCCCGGGGAATTCCGCTGGGAGACGCGCCTGCTCAGCGTTGCGACGCTGGTGCTCGCGGCCATCGGCATCGCGGCGTGCTATTCGTCGTCGACCTACCTCAAGGTGGCCTACGAACAGGCCACGCAGCAGCTCAGTGCCGCGCTGATCGGCGGGGTCGTCTTCCTCGTGGCGACGCACGTGGACTACCGGGTGTGGGAGCGGTTCGCCAAGCCGATGCTCTACGCCACCATCGCGGGACTCGGCTTGATCGCGATCGCGGCGTTGCTCTTCAATCCCAAGGGACTCGCCCCGGGGCCGATCGAGCGATTCTTCCCGCACGCGAACGGATCACGCCGCTGGATTCACCTCGGCATCCAGGTGCAGGTCTCGGAGATCGCCCGCTTCACGCTGGCCGCCTGGGTGGCATCGCGGGCGGCGGAGCTGGGCACCAGGATCCGGCGCTTCCAGGACGGCTTCGTGCCACTGATGGCCATGATCGGCCTGGTGGTCGCCCTGGTGGCGGCCGAACCCAGCGTCACCATGGCGGTCCTGCTGGGCGTGATCGGTGTGTCGGTGATGTTCACCGCCGGGGCCCGGATCAGCCATCTCGTCTTGCCGGTGCTGGTGGCCGCCGCAGGGGTGGCCGTCAAGGTGCTCCTCGATCCGGTGCGCGCCAAGCGGCTGACCGACTTCGGGGTGTCCGCCATCTTCTGCAAGACCGACGAGCAGTCGTGCCAGTCGCTGATCGGTTTCGGCGATGGCGGGCTCACCGGGGTCGGCTTCGGCAGCGGCAGCCAGAAGCTCGGTCACTTGCCCGAGGTCTATTCGGACTTTCTCTTCTCGGTGATCGGGGAGGAATGGGGATTGATCGGCGTGGTCTTCGTGCTGATCTGTTTCGGCCTCGTCTGCTGGATGGGATTCCGGATCGCCAAGACCGCCCGCGATCCATTCGGCACCTATCTCGCCTCGGGGCTGACGCTCTCGCTCGGGCTGTCGGCCTTCCTGCACGCCGCCGTGGTCACGCGCCTCATTCCGACGACCGGAATTCCGCTGCCATTCATGTCGGCGGGGCGGGCGTCACTGATCCTGAATCTCTTTGCCGCCGGTGTGCTGGTTTCGATTGGTCGAGCACGCGGCCGGCCCGCGCGAGAGCGATGACGACCGTCCTGCTCGCGGGTGGCGGGACTGGCGGACACTTGATGCCCGCGCTTGCGGTGGCCGACGCGACCCGGACCCTGCATCCGGAGTGGCGCTTCGTCTTTGCCGGGGCAGAGCGGGGGATCGAGGCACAACTGCTGCCTGCGCGGCAGCTGCCGCACCATCTCCTGCCGCTGGAACCGTTCTATCGGCACCAATGGTGGCGCAATGCGCGCTGGCCGTTCGTGCTGGCACCGCTGCTGCGC
Source organism: Gemmatimonadota bacterium (assembly GCA_025361465.1). Taxonomy (GTDB): domain Bacteria; phylum Gemmatimonadota; class Gemmatimonadetes; order Gemmatimonadales; family GWC2-71-9; genus Palsa-1233. The sequence continues at coordinate 5,012 of JANYAG010000029.1, read as the reverse complement.
CGCATTGACACGATGCTCGATGCCGAGCAGCCCGCGGCAGTGATCGGCACCGGTGGATATGCCAGCGGCCCGGTGGTCTGGCGCGCAGCGCGTCGCGGCATGCCGACCGGCATTCTCGAACTCGATGTCAGGCCGGGGATGGCGACCCGCTGGCTGGCGCGCCGAGCCAACGAGATCTGGCTGGCCGCACCCGAAGCCATGGCCGCGTTGCCACCGGCGGCGCGCATTCGCGCGACGGTGACGGGGGCACCGATCCTGCCGCCCGATCCCTCGCGTCGCGATGCCGCACGGCAGCGCTTCGGGCTTGGCATCGATCGCCCCGTCGCGGTCGTGACCGGGGGCAGTCAGGGCTCGCGCGCCATCAATCTGCTGGTGGCCGAATGGCTGCGTGGTGGGGGTGGTGCCGCGGCGCAGGTGATCTGGTCCACCGGCCGCGCGACCCATGGCGAGTTCGCCGCGTTGCACGCACCGCCCGGCGTGACGGTGGTGCCATTTCTCGATCCGATGGCCGACGCGTGGTCGGTGGCCGATGTCTGCGTGGCACGCGCCGGCATGATGACGCTCGCCGAACTTTGTGCCTGGGGGATTCCTTCCGTTCTGGTGCCGCTCCCCACGGCCGCCGCCGATCATCAGACCCACAATGCGCGGGCCATGGCGGCCGCGGGAGCCGCGATGATGTTGCCGCAGCACGGACTTGACGCGGCAACGTTCGGTTCGGTGCTCGGCGGACTGCTGGCCGATGGCGATGCCCGCGCGAGCATGGCCGCCGCCGCGCGGGCGCGCGGGCGCGCCGAGGCGGCAGGAGCGATCGCGGCGCGGGTGTCAAGGCTGGTGCTGGGGGCCGACTAGCCGCCGAACGATCCGAGCAGTTCGCGGATCCGGTTCTCTCCGTTCCTGCTGTACGCGCGCAGCAGGCCTCCCTCGGGCACCGTCCCCGTGGCCAGCTGATCGATCATCAGGTCAGCCACCACCTCGGGACCAATCACCACATCGAGCGCAGTCAGCTGCGCTGCCGAGCGGGCGATCAGCTCGGCCCGGGGGCGAATCTGGCCGTCCGCTCCCTTGATGTTGGTGTAGAGCATGTAGGCCTTGCCGACGCCGGCCAGTGACGGATCGCGAATCATGCTCGCCTGCACGCGGGAGAACTCTTCTGCACCCGTGAGTGCTGGTCCGAGCAGCCCGGCGAAAATGTCCGCTGGGGTCGCTCCCGCGGGCACTCCGGCCAGCCTGAGGATCTCGGCGTGATGCGGATGGTCGGGCTTGCCGAACACCTGTGAGGCACCGAGCAGGAGCATGCCGAAGATCGCCTCGTGACGCGTCATCGGGGTGTCGATGGCTCCGGGGGCCACCGCGAAGCCGCGGACATTGAGCCGGGCGGATTCCTCGGTCGCAATCCGTCGTGCCTCGATCTTGGTGAGCTTGTATTCCTCATCGCCCTTGACGGCGATTCCTTCGGCCGCCACGATCGAACTCAACCCGACGAAGAGCCCACCTCGCTGCAGCGCGTCGGCGAACACTCGCAGCAGGTTGAGCGTGCCACCTTCGTTGATGTCCTTCATCAGCTTGACCTGTTCCGGATCGCCGCGACGGGAGATGCCGGCACACGCAACCACGCTCAGCGGCGGTGCCACGCCGCCATTGCGGTCCGCGAAGAACTTCAGCGCTTGCCTGGCGAAGTCCGCCATGGCGGCGGTGTCCCTGACATCGGCCTGGAGATAGCGCGCGTGGTCCGACTGCAGGGCCTTCGGTAGGTTCTCCGGCGGCTGGACATCGCAGCTGGCCACCAGCCAGTTGCGTCCCAGTGCCGCCTGGACCGAGGCGGCCCCGATCCCGCTGGCTCCCCCGGTGATCACCAGGGCATTCTGATATGGCGCCATCGTGGCATTTCTCCATGGGTGAGGGCCAATCCGGCTTGACGGCGCCGGTGGCTACCGGTCTATTCACCCGGTGAAATTAACCCGCCATACCCTCTTTGTCGGCTACGTCGTGCTGATGCTGGTGGCGTTCTTCGCCCCGGTCCCGGCCCTGCCATCCTCACTGCCGAGTGATTCGGACAAGGTGGTCCACATCGGGATCTTCCTGGGGTTCGCGGTGCTGCACCAGTTGGACCGGCGAGCCTCGGTCTGGCGGACGCTCCTGCTTTCGCTGGCGTTCGCGGGAGCGGTCGAACTGGTGCAATCGCTGATACCCTACCGCAGTGGTGATTGGCGTGACTTCGCGGCCGGTGGCGTCGGTGCCGTGGCGGGTATCGTCCTCTCGCGCATCGGCCGTCGCTTCGGCGCGGTCGTGGGGGTGCTGCTGGTGCTGGTCGCCGGTCGACCGACCACTGTCCAGGCGCAGGGCAGTCCCTACATCCCGATCGATGATCCACGCCTGGCCCGCTTTGAACGGCTGGTCGATCGCGGAGCGATCGCCGATCCGTCGCCCCTGGTGCGTCCCTTCACCGAGGCGCAGGCGGTTGCCGCCCTCCGCGCACTGCACCGGCGAGCCAGCGCGGCGGATTCTGCGGAAGCTCGCAGCCTGCTGGTGCAGTGGACCCGACCCGACACCAGCTACTGGGGTCGCGTCGACCTGGCCCTCGGGGTGCAGGCGTACACACATGCCCGGCGCGATCCGCTGCACCCGGCGGGCCCAGATCGAGCTCGGCCGTTCGGCAGCCTCGAATTTGTTGGGGTATTCGGCCCGATCGTGGCGCACGCCCAGCTCAATGGCGAGAACCGGTTGCGCGACGATCCCGATTGGCCGTCAAACATCACCGGCGCGCATATCCCCTCGAAGGTGGTCTACCGCTATCCGGTGGAATACATCAGCGCGCAGTGGCCGGTCGCCTCGCTCTTCCTGGGGCAGATCTCGCGGGAGTGGGGACCTCGCGGTGTCGCGGGGATCCCGCTGAGTGGCTGGGGCTATCCCTACCATCATCTTGCCTTCAACGTGGGTACGCGCGACCTCCGGCTGCAGGAGGTCATCGCGCAGCTCGAGGACCAATTCGATTCGACGGGGCAGCGCATCCATCGCTACCAGGTCGCCCAGCGCGTCGGCATGCAGGTGACCCCGTCAGTGCATCTCGCGCTCTGGCAAACCGCCGTGGTGGCCGGCGTGGATCGCTCCCTGAGCACCCGGTGGATCACGCCACTCGGCGTGATGTTCCTCGGCAACACCTTGTCGATCGGCGATGAAGCCAACCTGATGTTCGGTGGTGACGGCCGCATCGTGTTGCGCAATGGCATGTCGCTCGAAGGGCAGGTGGCGATCGACGACTGGCGCTGGTTTGCGCAGGGCGACAGCAGCGCCCGTCCCAATCGCTGGGCGTTTACCGGCAGCGTGATGGGACCGCTCGGCTCGCGCGGCAGTTGGCGGGCGCTCTACACGCAGGTGAGCACGTACGCCTTCCGAACCACCAAGCCAGAAGAGGATTATCTCAATGTCGGGGTCGGGCTCGGGCGGCAGTTCGTTGATGGCGATCAGCTGACCGTCACCACCAGCTGGCCGTTCCGCCACGCGTGGACGTTCACGCCCGAGGCCACGCTGCTGCGGCAGGGCGAGGCGACGATCACGTCCGCGTATCCCGACATCACCGGCAAGGCTGGCTTCCTGAGTGGCACGGTGGCCACCACCGGGAGACTCGGGCTCGGGGTTCGAGGCCAGGAAGGGCATGTGCGAGTGGTTGGTTCGCTCGGCGTCAACCGTACCTGGAATGCTGATCACGTGGTGGGTCGCCAAGCCACCACCGTCGTGGCGCAGCTGGAAGCGACGCTGCGAATTGGGCGGCGGGGGGCGTTGCGGTGAACCTTTTCCCTGACTGTCCGAGACTCCACTTCATTGGGACGATGGCGTCATGACAAGTCGAGACCGAAGCCCGATCGCCGGCTTGCTCGAGCCGATCCCGCTGCTGCAGTGGCGCTTCCTGCCGCTGTGTCTCGCCGGGCTTGGCTTGGTAATCGGCCTGTACCTGCTGCGCCGGTATTTGTCGGTCCGGCGGGACGAACGTCGCGTGCGACTCGGCTCCCCGCTCTGGCTCATTCCGCGGCAGGACCTCCCGGAGGACAACCCCGCGGCCAGTCTTGGCGACGAAGTGATGCACCGGTTCAACTATGCCCTGGAGTACGAAGAACAGGAGCGCGCCGAGACGCTCCGGCTCCAGGTCCGCCGGCTGGCGCTTGGCCTCGGGGTGACCGGGGCAATCACCCTTCTCGGCTTGGGTTGGTTTGGCGTGAGTGAGCGGAGGTGGTTCAGTCAGGAGACGTTCGTGTCCCAGGAGATCGCCAAGCCGACCACCAACGCCCCGGCTCCTACCGCCGATCCGACGCCTCAGCTGGCCGACCTGCCGATGGTGGCGCCGGAGAAGCCGCTCGCCCGTGGTGCCCCGACCGGTACGACCGGTGCGGAGCGCCCGGCGCGCCAGCAAGCATTGGCGCAACAAGCCGTCGTACCCGCTCCGGTTACCCCGCCGCCGCCGGCCGCTGCGGCGACACTGTCGGCAGACACCATTGCGGGCGTCAAACCGCAGCCGCTTGTCGTGGTCACCCCGCCGCCGCCACCGGCCGCCACGCCAGCCACGCCGACCCCTGACCCGGCCGCGCTTGGCCGTGCCGCCGCTGCGGTGTTGCAGCGCGGTGCGGTGCAGGCGGTGGCTGCCATCAATCGGGCTGATGTCGCGGAACTCCGCGACGGGAACGGCAGCAGCAGCGGATGGTCGGCCGAGATGCTCCGGAGCGTGCAGGAGCTCAAGCCGACCGCTTCCACTGGTGACGTCGCACCGCCGGTGTTGACCGGAACCACCGCCGAGACGAGGTTCCCGGTGACGTTCCGCTGGCGCGGTAATTTCGGGGTCAACCGGAGCAAGATTGTAGGCTTCGCAGCCACGGCCCGTCTCGAGGGGGACCGTTGGGTACTGGTGGCCGTGCGGCCGCTGGAGAAATTTCCCTGAGACCAGAAGGGGCACTGTCATGACAGCACACCGGATCACCTGGTTCTTCCTGACGATCGCACTCGCCGGGACGGCGCCGCTGGCC
>JANYAG010000009.1 GCA_025361465.1 Gemmatimonadota bacterium | reverse complement strand
CGCGCTCCGAGCGCAGCTGGGCCGCGCGTGCCCGTCGCGCCTGCGCCGAGGTGAACAGCACGCCCGCCGCGAGCGAACAGATCAACAGGACGCTCGCCGTCACCACGCCCCGGTTGCGCAGCACGAACTTGCGCAACCGGTACCCTGCCCAATCGCGCTGGGCCCGCACCGGCTGTCCTTCGAGGTGACGCCGGACGTCGTTGGCAAGCGCTTCGACCGAGGCATAGCGCCGTTCCGGCTCCTTGCGCAGCGCCATGGCGATGATGTTGTCGAGCTCACCGCGCAATCGCTGGCGCAATCGCTCGACCGACCGCTCGCTCCGCGCCGTGGCCGCTTCGGCGGTCGCCAGCACGCTCGGCCGTGGTGCCGGCGCGGCGAGGATTTCCTGTTCGAGCTCCACCAGCGCACGGCCCTTGGCCATGTGGGGGCGGCTGCCCGCCACCAATTCGAACAGGAGAACTCCGAGCGAGTAGACATCGCTGGCGGTGGAGAGTGGCATCCCGCGCAGCTGCTCTGGCGAGGCGTATTCCGGAGTCAGGATGCGGGCCCCGCCGCGCGTCAGCGGCATGCTCTCATCCCCTTCTTCATCCACCAGGAGCTTGGCAATCCCGAAATCGAGCAGCTTTACCGTGCCATCATCCGTCACGAGGATGTTGCCCGGCTTGAGATCGCGATGCACCACGAGATTCTGGTGGGCGTGTTGCACTGCGGCGCAGACCTGCCGGAAGAGCCCAAGGCGCTCGCGGAGGGGCAGCTTCCGGTGGTCGCACCAGAACGTGATCGGTTCGCCCTCGACGTATTCCATGACGAGGAAGGGACGGCCGTCCGGCGACACCCCGCCATCCAGCAGCGTGGCGATGTTGCGGTGGGCGAGCGACGCGAGGATCTGCCGTTCGCGGCGGAAGCGCGCGACGGTGAGCTCGGAATCGAGCCCGAGTTGCACCAGCTTGATCGCCACCCGCTGGCGATACTGATCGTCGGCGCGCACCCCCTCGTACACCGCCCCCATGCCACCCAGCCCGATCAAGCGCACCACGTCATAGGCGCCGAGTCGCTGACCAACCAGCGTCGGGCCCGCAGCAGCTGCGCCTTGGTGCCCCAGCTCGAACGGATCCTGAGTCTCCTCCACCGAGCGCACCAGCGCGTCGATTTCGCGGCGGAGTTCATCATCACCAGCTGTCTCGCGGGCAAGGAGGCGCGATCGTTCGGTGACCGGGAGGTCGATGACGGCATCGAACAACGCACGGACCCGGCGCAGGCGATCGGCGGCGTCGTCAGCCATCACGTCACGCTCCGCTAGCCCCGAGTTCGCGCGCCAGCCACGCACGGGCGAACTGCCAGTCGCGCTTGACCGTGGCGGGCGACACCGCGAGGGTCTCTGCCGTCTCGTCGATCCCTAGCCCGGTGAAGAAGCGCAGCTCAACCACCTGGGCCCAGCGGGGTTCGGCGGCCGCGAGGCGGGTGAGCGCCTCATCGAGCACCAGCAGGTCGATGTCGCCTGTCGCCCGATCGGCGAGATTCTCATCGAGTGTGACACGAAGACCGCCGCCGCGCTTGGCCGCCTGCCTTGCGCGGGCGTGGTCGACCAGCACCCGGCGCATCACCTGCGACGCGGCTCGGTAGAAGTGCACCCGGTCGTGAAAGTCAGTACGGGCCGACCCGGTCAGCCGCAGGATCGCCTCGTGCACCAGGACGGTCGGCTGCAGGGTGTGATCGTCCCGCTCCCGCTGCATGTGCCGCTCGGCAATCCGGTGCAGCTCAGCGTGGACCATCCGTGACAGGCGGTCCAACGCGTCGGAATCGCCGTGGCGCGCGGCGTCGAGGAGGACCGTGACGGTGTGGTGCAGCTCAGGTTCGGCGGTCATCTGGGGTCGTCGGCACGGGTCTGGGTCAGCAGGGTGCCTTCGAGACCTAAGATACCGCTTCCAAAAGAGACGCGCGCCCCGGAGGAGTCTCCGGGGCGCGAGTGCCTCACTCCACTTCCACAACCGGACTGACCATTGCCCCGCCTGGAATCGAACCAGGAGTCTTCT
>JANYAG010000360.1 GCA_025361465.1 Gemmatimonadota bacterium | reverse complement strand
CTGATCGGCGCGGTCGAGCGGGAGGGACTTGCTCTGGTACCACTCGAGGTCTTCTTCAGTCGTGGCAAGGCCAAGCTCCTGCTCGCCCTTGCCAAGGGCAAGAAGGATCACGACAAGCGCGAGGACCTCAAGAAGCGCGAGGCCCAGCGCGACATTTCGCGGGCCATGGCGTGGCGAGGTCGTCAGTGATTGCAGCCTGGCTTGCCCTGATCGGCGCGGCCGTCTGGCCGGGCCAGCTCCAGGTGAGCACGGCCCAGGGCCTCAAGCGGATCGACCTGATCCAGTGGCAGGGGGAAGGACCCCTGGTCCCGCTCGGGGCGCTCGCCCGGGCACTCTCCGGCACGGTCGTGAACGAGGGCAACTGGGTGGTCCTGGATGCACCGACGGGTCATTTCCGATTCTTGCCGGAGTCACCATTGGTGCATGACGGGACCCGCCTGCTGGCGCTCCCCGCCACCACCCATCGACGGGGCGACTCGCTCTACATTCCCTTGGCGTTTGTGGCCGAAGTGCTGGCCGATCCCGCCCGGAAGGCATGGAGCTGGAGCCCGGGGACCGGTCTGCTGGCCCAGCGCACCGAGCCGACGCCGCTCGTCGTCCCACTCTCCCGAAAGAGCGTCGGGGCAGACTCCCGAAGTCGCCTGCAGAATGGGCTCAAGGCGGGGCACCACATCACCATTGACGCCGGTCATGGTGGCACCGATCCCGGGAATCCCGGCCTGTACTTTCCGCGCGGCGTTCGAGAAAAGGACGTGACCCTCGCGGTCGCCCTGAAGGTCCGCAGTGAACTGGAGCGGCGGGGCGTCAGCGTCACCATGACCCGCACCACCGACACACTCATCAATCTCGGCCAGCGCGCCCCGCGGTACTGCCGCGCTGAATGCGATCTGTTCGTGTCGATCCACGTCAACTCGCTCGAGAAGCGTCCCGGCTACACGGCAGTGCGTGGCTTCGAGACGTACTTCCTCGGCGAGGCGCGGACGACGGACGCGGCGCGGGTCGCGCGAATGGAGAATGACGCGATCCGCTACAACACCGCCTCGGAAGATGTTGATGTCTCCGACCTTGCCTACATCCTGAAGGACATGCAGAGCAACGAGTTTCTCCGCGCCTCTGCCCGGGCGGCGGAGTACATGCAGAGCATGCTGGTCGAAGTGGAGTCCGGTCCGGACAAGGGCGTGAAGTCGGCCGGGTTTGCCGTGCTGACCACGGCGCGCCGCCCATCGGTGCTCGTGGAGATCGGCTACGCCACGAATCCCGCCGATGCCAGGATGATGTCGAGCAACAGCGGGCAGGACCGCATTGCCGAGGCGCTTGCCAACGCGATCGTCAACTACCTGAAATGGTACGACCGCCTCACGGCCGACACGCAGACGGTCGACCACTGATGCGTCGCCGAGTCATCGCGGTCGTTTTGCTGCTCGCAGGGTGCACCTGGTCGAATTCACTGTATCAGGCACGGTCCTTGTCGGGCGATGCGGCGCGTGCAGCGCGAGGTGGCCGCCCGAGCGAGGCCGAGGGACTCTGGAACCAGGTCGCGGTCAAGGCCGAGTCGGCGCTGGCGCGCACGCCGCGCGGGAAGCGTGGGGCGGAGGCGCGATGGCTGCTGGGCCGGGCGCTGGGACGGGTGCACGATTGCGACCGTGGACGGGCCTATCTGGAGAACTCACTTGCCGATGTTCCAGGCGCCCCATGGACGGAGGCACTGCAGCTGGAACTCGCCCGGTGTGTCGAGCTGGTCGACACGGTGCGAGCGGCGGCCCTGTTCGCTGCTCTCAGCCTAAGTCGGGATGCCGCCACCCGACTGGAAGCGCGTGAAGGAGCCGGCCGAGACCTGGTGGCGATCGGTCGACCCGAGGCGGCCCTCGCGATGCTCGCGGGCGCCGAGTCATTCGCGGCCCGACTGGATCGTGCGGTGGCGCTGGCAATGCTCGATCGCTCTGACGCCTCGTTCGACGAAGTCACGTTGTTGCTCGAATCGTCCGACGCGCCGGTCGGATGGGAGCATCTCATCGAAGTGATGGCCGGAAGTTCGACGGACGCCGTCGACCGACTTATCGTGCTCCTCGCGGCAAGACCGGGACCGGTCGGACGGGACGTCAACGCCTGGCGCTTGGCGGCGCTCCGCGGAACCCGACTGGACGACACGCTGGCCTTCCGTCGGCGGCTCCTGCAATTGCTGGCGGGGAAGCCGGGGACCATGGTGGCTCGAGGCCGCCTGCTTGCCGCCGAGCGTGCCGTGGGCCGCCTGGCGAGCCCGACAGAACTCCGGCGGCTTCGCGATTCGCTGTCCCAGCTCCCCTTGCCGGAAGGTGACTTTCTGGTGGCAAGGGAGTGGTCGCATCTGCTGTTCCTGCTCGGGCGCATGGTTGATGACAGCGGCGGCATGGTCGAAGGAGCGGTCCAGGGCGATCTCCTGACATTCGCGCTTGCCGAGCTGGCGCGCGATTCCTTGCGCGCCCCGCGCCTGAGCGCGACGCTCTTCGCGCGAGTCGAGCGAGGATGGCCCGCCTCTCGATACGTGCCGAAGGCGCTCTTCGCGCGCATCTGGCTGCAACCGGACTCCGCCGAGGCCATTCGCGCGCGCGTGGCAGGACATCAGGGCAGCCCGTATCTCGCGTATCTCCGCGGCATGGACGACTCCAGCTACCGGCATCTCGAGGATTCACTCGCCACCTTCGTGCGGGCCCTTGCCACGAAGGCCGCCAAGACCAATGCCGCGGATGTCCTGCGATGAGGAGTTGGCGGCGCGAGGTCGCCGGGATCACCTTCAATAATCCGCTGCTCCTGGCCTCCGGTACCGCCGGCTTCGGCCGCGAGCTGGGCGGCGTGATCGCCCTCAACCGACTGGGAGGACTGGTCACCAAGGCGGTTTCGCTCCAGCCGCGCCAGGGGAACCGGCCGCCTCGGGTCGCCGAATTTCACGGTGGCATGCTGAACTCGGTCGGTCTGGCCAACCCGGGGGTCGGCCACGTCCGGGACGTCGACCTGCCGTGGCTTGCCGCCCACCTCACCACCGCGCGAGTACTGGTGAACGTGGTGGGCTTCACGCTGGCGGAATACGCCGAAGTCATCGCTCGCCTCGAGGGTGCGGGCCCGCACGTGGCCTACGAACTGAACCTCTCCTGTCCGAATACCTCGGCGGGCGGCGTAGAGTTCGGGGCGGATCCTCGGTCGATCGCTGACGTCATCGTCCGGTGCCGGGCGGTGACCCGCCTGCCGTTGTTTGCCAAGTTGTCGCCAGCGGTGCCTGACCTCCCCTCGCTTGCGTGCGCCGCGCGTGACGCGGGCGCGGACGGTGTGACCGTGGTCAACACGATGCCGGGTCTTCTGTATCAGGGGACCATGACGCGTCTCGGTCACGGCAATGGCGGAGTGAGCGGACCGGCGCTGCTGGCAATTGGCGTGCTCGCCGTTCGCCGCGTGGTCGAACGGCTGCCCGCCCTCCCCGTGATCGGAGTCGGCGGGGTCCGAAGCGCCGCCGACGTCTGCCAGTACCTCGAAGCCGGCGCCTCCCTTGTCGCGGTGGGTACCGCGGCGCTCGCCGACCCGCGTGTGCCCGAACGCATCCTTGATGAACTGGAGTCTGCTGGTGGCTGAATTGATTGTCGCACTCGACCAGCGTGATGCGCCCACGGCGGTGGCCTTCCTTGATCAACTGCCGGCGAACGTGCCGGTGAAGGTTGGCTCGAAGCTCTTCACGCGAGCCGGAAGCGGTTTTGTCCGTGCGGTGGTGGGATCGGGACACCCGGTGTTTCTCGACCTGAAATGGCATGACATTCCGAACACCGTGGCTGGCGCGGTGGAAGTGGCCGTGGACCTGGGCGTCGAGATGGTCACCCTGCACGCCCTGGGAGGGGAAGCCATGCTGTGCGCCGCGGTCGCCGCGGCCAAGGGGCGGATCAGGCTGGTCGCGGTGACCGTGCTGACGTCGCATGATCCGGCGTCCTGGGCCGCCACGACGGGGCAGGGTGTCGTGGCGCTCGGCGATGCGG
>JANYAG010000358.1 GCA_025361465.1 Gemmatimonadota bacterium | reverse complement strand
CGATCATGCCCGGGCGCGCAATACCGCCAAGCGCGGCGGCGCCATCCACCTGCCACTGAACGAGGCGATTGCCGGCGCCGATGACGAGCTGATCGAGCTGCTTGTGCTCGACGACGCCTTGACGCAGCTCGCCGCCGCCGAGCCGCGCTGGGCGCAGGTGGCTGAACTGCGGTTCTTCGGGGGACTGGAAGTCCCGGAGGTCGCCGCGGCACTCGGCATCTCCGAAGCCACGGTCAAGCGCGATTGGCAGTTCGCCAGGGCATGGCTGGCGCAGGTACTGCGCGACGAGGACGCGTGAAGCGGACCCCGGAGCACCTCCGCCGCGTCCGGGAGCTGTTCGACGCAGTGATTGACCTGCCGGAGTCCGATCGGCAGGCCGTTCTCGAGCGACTCGCTGGTGGAGACGCGGAACTTCGTCGTGACATCGCACAACTGTTGAGCTCGGCGGATCGAACCGATGCGATCTACTTTCCACCGGTGAATGCCCGCGACCATCTGGCGTTCACCGATCCTGGTCCGCTCGAAGGGACCCGGCTCGGGCCGTACGACATCGTGCGCCTGGTCGGCGTCGGCGGCATGGGAACCGTCTACGAGGCGGTCCGGGCTGACGATCAGTTCCACCAGCGGGTGGCCATCAAGCTGGTCCAGCGCGGTCTCGATTCCGACCTCACCGTCGCACGCTTCCTGCGCGAACGGCAGATCCTGGCGAGCCTGCAGCACCGCAACATTGCCGCGCTCTACGACGGTGGCATCACCCCCGATGGCCGGCCCTACCTCGTCATGGAGTACGTCGACGGTGAGCCGATCACGACCTGGTGTGCGTCGCGCGCCCTCGGCATCCGCGATCGGATAGCACTCTGCCGCCAGGTGTGCCATGCGGTCCAGCACGCCCACCAGAATCTGGTCATCCATCGCGACATCAAGCCGGGGAATATCCTGGTGACCGCCGACGGCACGGTCAAGCTGCTCGACTTCGGCATCGCGAAACTGCTCGACGCTGAAACGGGCGACGATGTGATGCCCCTGACGCGCGGCGGTGCGCGCGCCTATACTCCCGAGTATGCGTCACCCGAGCAGATCCGCAGCGGCGCGCTCCGGACCACGACTGACGTCTACTCCCTCGGCGTAGTGCTCTTTGAACTGGTGACCGGGCGCCGCCCCCATCTGGTGGCGAGCCGCGTGACCGCCGACGTCGAACGTGCCACCCTCGACGAACCGATTCCCCGTCCCAGCGCTGTCGTGACGGACGAGGCGGCGGCAAATCGGGGCGAACGCACCGCCGCCCGCCTCCGTCGGCGCCTGCGAAGCGAACTCGACAGCATCCTGCTCATGGCATTGCGCCGTGAGCCGGAACGTCGCTACGCCTCGGTCGAAGCACTGGGTGAAGACCTGCAACGGTACCTGGCTGGCGAACCGATCCGCGCGCACCGTGACTGGGCCGGCTACCGCTTGCGCAAGTTCGCGCAACGGCACGCTGCCACCGTCACGGCGTCGGCCCTGGTGCTGCTCGCCCTGGTCGGTGGCGTCATCACGACTACGATCCAATCCCGACGCGCCCGCACCGAACGGCTCACCGAGCAGCAGGTCAACGGCTTCCTGCGGGCACTGTTGAGTTCGGTCAAGCCGGTCACCGGTGGTCGCGACGTGCCGGCGTCCGAGCTCCTCGCGGCCGCCGCGCGCCGCCTCGACGTCGATCGCACCACGCCGCCCGACGTCCGGGCCACGCTGGAAACGGTGATCGGGCAGAGTTATGGCAGCCTCGGCCAGTACGCCGAGGCGGAACGGCACGACAGCATGGCGCTGGCCCTGCGCCAGCAACTGGACGGACCGACCAGTACGTCGGTTGTGATGACCCTCAGCACGCTCGGCCAGCTCTATCTCCAGAAGGGAGACCTCGATCACGCTGACACGGTTTTCCGTCGCGCCTACGACGTGCAGCATGCGCGGGGAGGGAAACCTGACTCGCTGATGGCGGCGCTGACCGAGAACCTCGGCTCGCTGGCGCACTACCGCGGCGACATCAAGGAGTCAGAGCGGTACCATCGCGACGCGCTGGCGATGCGGCGCCAGATATTCGGAAACGAGAACGACCTGACCGCGTTCGGCATGAACGACGTAGCCATTGCGCTGGGCGAGCAGGGCAAGTTCGCCGAGGCGGAGCCATTGCATCGGGAGTCGGTGCGGATCCTCCGGCGCAATCATCCGGCCGGCCCGCCACTCGAACTGGCCGCCGTGTTGAACGGACTCGCCACCGCCCTCGATCTGGAAGGAAAGCCGCTGGCCGCCGACAGCGCATACCGCGAGACGTTGGGGCTGCGGAAACAGCTGCTTGGCCCGGACCATCCTGACTACGCCTTCACGTTGATGAACTATTCCGGTTTTCTCTTCGATCAGAAGCGCTACGACGACGCCGCCACCGACAGCCGGGAGATTCTCGCACTGCGTGGCAAGACGTTGCCGGAGAGTCATCCCTCGATTGCGTACGCACTGCAGACGCTTGGCCGTTCACTCGATCATCAGGGAGACACCACCGGCGCCCGGAGCGCGCTGGAGGAAAGCCTCGCCCTGCGACGCAAATACGTCGGTGCCGACAGCTGGCTCGCTGGCAACTCGGAAGGCGTCCTCGGAGAGCACTATCAGTCGATCAGGCAATTCAGTAAGGCCGAAGAGCTGCTGCTGCATGCCAACGCTGTGCTGACGAAGGCCGTCGGCCCGACCAACCCGCGCACGCTCACCAACGTGCGCCGGCTGGTCACGCTCTACACCGCCTGGGACAAGCCGGCGAGGGCGGCGGAGTGGTCGGCGAAGCTGCCGGCGGCGAAGTAGTCGCCGGCGCTGGTTGTGCTACGGCACCATCGTCGCCGTGAATGTCCAGGTCACCACGTGCGTCCCGATGAACGCATCGGATGTGGCATTCGCCATCTGCTGGTTATAGCGGATCGTGCCGGTCAGCGTGGTACCGTTCTTCGTGGCACTCAACTCCCACCAACTCCACTTGCGGAGCCACAGCGGCCCATTCTGGTCGACCGTGGTGAAGAACGGCCAATTGCTCCAGAGCCCCATTCCGGTGAGGCTGCCCGTCAGTGGACTCCCCGTGCTCGTGATGAAGGTGGTGCTGGCTGTCGTGCAGGCGCCACCGGCACCGCAGTGGCCCAGTTCGTAGGTGACAATGCCGGACAACACCGGACGGGTGATGCTCGCGCCGCTTCCCGCGACGGTGGCGATCTGGACGTCGATAACGTCATCAAAGGCGAACGTTGCGGGTGGCAGGTTCAGGATGGTCTTGTAGTCCAGGCCGATGTAGAGCAACAGCCCGTCGCTTGGGATGGCGATCAATTTGGCCATATTCGTCTTGACCAGGTTCAGCGAGTCGTTGACGGAATTGTAGACGGGGTTGGTCGCTGCCCCCGGTGCCGGCCCGGTCTCGCTGGTGAGGGCGATGGACGTGAAGCGCCAGATCGGTGGTGCCTGCACTGTGACGGTCGACGTCGCCACTCCGATGACTTGATTGTTGCGCACGTCGACGATCTTCGCGGTGACTGGAAAGGTCCCCGTCGTCGCATAGCTGTGTTGTACGACCGGGTTGTCGGTGACGGTAACAGGCACCGCCGGCTGTTGGTCGCCGAAGTCCCAGATGTATTTGACGCTGGGCGGCAGCAGGTTCTGGGCAACCTGGAAGGTCAACGAGAGTGGCGTCCCCGGGAGCTGCGCCGGTGAAGCGGGGCTGATCGACGTCTGCAGGCGGCGGAGGACGTACTTGTGCCAGTCAAGCCAGAATCCCGTGTGGTCGCTGGCTTGAGGCGCATCAGCTGATACGATTAGGCTCGCCAGCGGGCGGTCGGCCCCGGCCGCCGGAGCCGTTGCCGTCGTGGCGAAGGCGCCCTTGGTGAAGAAGAAAGTTCCCGACGAGGCGTTGTTGTCGTAAACCGCTTGTGCCGCCAGATTGCCGCCGGGTGGCGGCGAGAGCGTGGTCGCATACGCGTTGGTGCATTGGGGGCATTCGACCCACCAGCGCAGTGAGTCGACGATGAACAACGTGTCATAGAGTCGCCCCACCCATCCATGGAGCTCGTACGAGGGAAAGCGGTCCTGCCCGATGGTCCCATCGAGCACCTGCGCGTACGTCGCGGCGAACCGGTCCAGGGGAATCAGCGAGTTCAACCCAAGGGCGAGCGGCTCTGAGAGAGTCGTCCCGCGGTTCGGGCCGGTCACATACGGGGTCATCGGGTTCCCCGGTGTGAACTCAAGGAATCGGGTGAGGTCACCTGGTGAGTACGGATCGGCGACGTAGAACTGGTTGCCGGTTACCCGGTAGACGATCAGGAATACCGGCACCTCATCTTGCGACAGTCCGCCCACCAGCACCGGTCGCGCTCGACCGCCGTCCTGCGCGGCGATGGCAAACCTCGTGCGGATCGTTCGAGCCTGGTTGGCATCAAACGCGGCTACACTGGCTGCGCGACTGCTGAGGACCTTGATCACCGAGTTCACCGCATTGACGTCGAACTCATACCCGAGGGTGGCGGTCCAGCGCATCCCGAGGCGATCGCTGTACGGGACCCCGCTTTGCATCAGGAATCGACCGTTGAGCCTGGTCGGGCTGGGGTGCGCGGCATAGTACCAGAGCGACGTCCCCGGAACTCCGATGGTGTTGAGCTGACCGGTGGTGCGGGTGATCTCCGTCATTGTGGCCGAAAATTCCCAGTCGTCGACCCCGGGCCGGTAGCCCGAGTCGTAGTCAGCGTTCAGGACATCGGGCGGGAGGGCTTCGGCCACCAGCACCGCACCAGGTCCCTGCAGAAAGGCGAAGAGACTGTTGGACCGCAGCGAGCCGGTACCCAGGATGCGGGCGCCACTCAACGAATTCGTGATGGCCGTGACGCCGTTGGCATCCCATGCCGTCGTCGTCAGTACCTCACGTGTCCCGGTGGCCTGATCGTAGACCACGATCACCGGGAAATCGCCGGGCGGGATGGTGGCGGGGATGTGAATGGTCAGTGGTAGGGTCGAGAAGTCGGTGGTTGTGGTGCTGATGGTGATCAACGGCGACACCGGAATGATCGTTGTACGGGGAAGGGCCGCATTCGACGCATAGCTCACCGTGGCCGTGATCCCCGAGCTGAACGCCCCGGCGGGAACGGTGATCGAGAAGCCGTTCAACGGTCCCGGCTGCGTCACCGTGATCGGCCCGCCACCCGTGCCGAGGGTGACCGGGGGATAGCTCGTCGCGGTAATCACCGCGGTGGCCGCGATCTTGATGGGTGACAGGCTGCCGACCGTCACGCGAAGCGTGTTCCGCCCTTCGCTGCTTCCAAGGGTCCACGTCCCGGCCGTGGCGATGCCGTTGGCCCCGGTGGTGGCCGAGGCGGTGCTCAGGGAACCACCACCGGAATCCACGGAGAAAGTGACGGTGACGCCGGCGAGCGGCTGGCCTGCCGAGTTCGTCACCAGGACAGCCGGGCTGGTCGCGACCGCCGCGCCCGGCGCCGCCAGCTGGCCGTCGCCCGCCTGCACGACCACCGATGCCGGCGTTGTATTGGTGGGTGGTGGATTCGTGGTGGTCGAGCCGGAGCCACCGCACCCGGCGGCGGCAAGCGCGACGGTAGCGGCAGCAACGAATTGGCAGGCACCGGCGAAACGGGACATGGGAACGCTCCGATAGGGTGGTTCCCCCTCCAAGGCGGGACTTTGCCGATCGGGAGCTCATGAGCTCCAACGGCCCGCCTTCACGCCTTGGAGGGCGAAAGAGAAGCTCCCTCGTGAGGCGGTCATGCTGCGCATCACCTTTCGGCACATCAGCGGCTCGCGCGCCACCCAGTTGGACGTCATCCAGCTGGGTGCACACCGCGAACTGATCCTCGGCCGGGCCCTCTCCGCCGCGGTGCGGTTTGATCCGCGCGATGATACCGCTGTCGGCCGTCAGCACGCGCGCATCACACCGAGCGCGCACGAGCCGGGCCGGCTGATGCTCACGGACTTGGGGAGTCGCAACGGGACCCTGCTGAACGGGCAACGGGTTGGTACCACCGTTGCGCTGCAATCGGGCGACGTGGTTCGACTGGGGGAGACGGGGCCGGAGGTGGAGGTCCTGATCGATGGCACGGTTGACCGGTAGATTCGCGCTGCTTGCTGGGCCGTGTTCCGGAAAGCGAATCCCGGAGATCGTCGTTCGAGTTGGCCAGCGCAAGGCAGCGGACGCGTCTTCAATGCCTTCAAACTCTGCTTGCGGAGATCTGTCCCGCGACGTACATCTACCCGATGGCCTCCCTCCGCGGACGCCTCGCACACCTGTCGGTACGAATCGCGCTCGGGTGTTGCGTGGTTGCAGGTCTCGCGTGTGCCGGAACGGTGAGTCGGGGCGGCACCTACATCAATCAGATCAAGCCTGACGAACGTCCCCCCGGCGTCGGCGTGCGCGCCTCTCCAAACCTGACCACGCTCTGGGGTCCGCAAACCGAGAGCGTGCGTGGTGACGGGATCGCGGAGTCACGCCGCGCCGGACTGCAGGTGCTCGTGGAGCGCTTCGCGCCGACGATCATCATGCCGATCAACGACAATGCCAAGGTCGCCGGCAAGCGCTACTGGATGAATCCCACCAACGTGTCGTTGTACACCGACACGCTCACCCTGGATCTCTTCGGTGCGGCGCCCGTCAGGCTCGACACCACAGTCAAGATCTCGCTGCGCACCATGAGCCTTGACTCGCTGGCGCTGCTCGTCAACGGGTCGCTGCTCTATCAGAGCGATCCGGACACCATCGCCACTGCCTACTTCGACTTTCCGGGCCACAGCGCGCGCGCCGAGCGTCCCCGCCGGGGTGACCGGAGTGGGCTTCCGGGCGAGTGGGTTCCCTCAGGGGGCGTGAGATGCGGCGCCCGTCGGTCGTCGCGGCGGGCCCCAGGGCGCGGGCGCCCGGGCCGAGGGCGGGCTCCGCGCGGCGGTCCGGGTGCGGAGGTGGGCGAGGATTTGGTCGATCACCGAGCGCTGGGTGATGACTGCCCCGATCCGCATGGCGCCCTGGCAGCGGGTGCAGCGGAGCGGATCGACCTCGAAGATCTGTCGCAGCAGGGCCGCCCGGCGCCGCCCCCCGCGGGGGCGGTTGGCGTACCAGCCATAGTACCGCGTCGGGACTTGGCCCTTATCGGGAATGTGGGCCAGCACCCGCGCCAGGAACGCGAGCGGATCCACCGACTCGGTCCCGGCGGTGGGGCCCGTCGCCTTGTCGGAGCGGTACGTCACCGTGCGCGCCGTGCGGTCGTAGCTCAGGTGCTCGAGCGCCACCGGATTGCGGGCACCGTAGCGCGCCAGCCGGATGGCCAAGGACCGATCGTCCTCGGCGAAGAGCTCCAGCCGGACGAACAGCCGGAGCACCGCGCGGCGAAACGCCTCGGTCACTCGCGCGGTGTCATGGGCGGGTGAGGTCACGAACGTGCCGTCGCGCCGGAACCCGCCGTCCGTGACGAGCTGATGCAGATGCGGATGCCAGTTGGCGCGCGAGCCGTGCGTCTGCAGGCAGGCGACGATCCCCACCGCGAGGTCATTCTCGCCGGTCAGCGTGCAGATGGCGGCGGTGACCGTGCCGGCCGCGACGCGGGCGATCTCGCCCAGTAGGCGTCGCCGATAGAGGCAATACGCGCGTAGCCGCTTGGCGTGGCAGCTCGGACAGAAAGAGCGACACTTGCAGGAGAAGGCGAGCAGATACTCGTGTGCACAATCGTCACAGCGGATGCGTGCGAAGCCGTGCGCGAGGACGCCGCAGGCCAGAAACTTCTCGGCCACGTCCCCCATCACCGGGCGCCAGGGACCGTACTCGCGGGCAAAGCGCTCGTCGTAGACCGTCTGCAGGCCTCGGAGATGATCCTGCACCAACCGAAACAGGGGCGAGGCCTGGGGGCGTCGGGGCTGGTAGACGCCGAGGACCGCTGGCACTGCCAAAACCATGCACGCGCTCCGGCCGGGGAGCGCGCAGCGTCCGTGGGACCGGTGCGAAGAGCCGTACTAGAATCGTGCAAGGCGGAACATTCCGACGCAGCGCCTGAACGCACGCCTAACTATGCTTGCTGCTGACGAGCGGACGGGTGCACCAGGTCAGGCAAGGCGTCCGGGGGTCCGCTCGCCGCAGAAGCGCAGGGCGTGAGCGTGACCCGCGCGCGCCTTGCGTCGGGCTGGGATGTGACTACATTGTAGCTACACCCCCTCTCGAGCCCGGCATGAAGACCAAACTCGTCCGCATCGGCAATTCCCGCGGGATTCGCCTCCCCAAGCTGCTCATCGAGCAAGCTGGGTTGGCAGACGATGTGCAACTGGAGCTGCAGGGCCGCACGGTCCTGATCCGATCGCTGGCCTCGGCGCGGACCGGGTGGGCCGAAGCGGCCGCGGCGCTGGCCGCGACGGGCGACGGTCTCCTCGATCCGGTCGTGACCACGGCGTTCGATCGGGACGAGTGGGCGTGGTGACCGCGGACGTGGTGACGCGCGGCGACGTGTTCCTCGTGGCGCTCGACCCAACCCTTGGCCGCGAGATTCGGAAGACGCGCCCGTGCGTGGTGGTCTCGCCAAACGAGTTGAACGGCGCCCTGAGCACCTTCATCGTCGCGCCACTCACCACGGGGTCGCACCCGTACCCGTTTCGCATCCCCTGCCGCTTCGCCGGCAAGTCCGGTCATGTGGTGCCGGACCAGCTTCGTACGGTCGATCGGGCGCGACTGAGCCAGAAGATCGGACGGCTGAGTCCGGCGACGCTCGAGCGGGTGCTCGGGGTGCTGCAGGAGATGTTCGCACCGTAGGGGCACGCTAACAAGCGCTTGCTGTCGACGAGGCCAAGGCGGTTCGGCCGCCGCGTTTAGCTTGAACTTGGACTGCGGCGGCCGCGCCAAGCCTCGCCGCAGACGCGCAGGGCGTTAGCCGGACTTCCGGACCTGCCTTGCACGTTGCGATCGATAGAGTTATCGTTGTACGATACTCGTATCGATGAGGTCGATATGTCGGTCGTGACCGTCTCCCCCAAGTTCCAAGTGGTCATTCCTCGCGCCATTCGGGAGGCCATGGGCCTTGAGCCGGGCCAGAAGGTGC
>JANYAG010000345.1 GCA_025361465.1 Gemmatimonadota bacterium | reverse complement strand
AGTGGGTCGAAGGATGGGCAGTCTGCCCGCGAATCGGCCGCGCCGCGTAGATCCCGCCGTAGTGCTGCACCTGAGACGCCAGCCCCGCGTCGCGAATGCCCTCCAGCGCATGCTGGAAGTTCTCGATCGCCAGATAGTGACCCCGGGCGCGGGTCACCTTGGCCGTGCCGTAGAAGAGCGGGTAGGGCAGGGTGAAGGGTTCGATGTAACGGGACTCGAAGTGCGGCGTGTCGAGCGAACCGAACAGATCAATGACCTCGTCCAGGCCCGCCGGAGTGTGAGTAAGCATCCGTCGCCTCGTGTGCTGAGGTGTGAGTGGTACGGCAGGTTGTTGGCTGGGTAACGCCCGGGGGTGGACCCTCGGCCCACCCCCGGCGTTTGTCAGGCGGCGGCGGTGTTGGTGGCAGGAGCCGCCGGTACGATTGGCGTGATCGGCGTCACGCCTGCTTCTGGTGCGGCGTCGGTCTTGCCGCGGAACTGCACCACCGCGCTGGCACTCTCCCAGGCGGCGAGCAGCTCGGGGTCGTTCCGGAACCGGATCCGGTTGAGCCCGTCGAGGAGCCGAGCCAGCTTGACGCATTCGTCGGCCACCACAGCGAGGTCGGCGCGGGCGCCCACATGACCGCGCTGACCGCTGTGCGCCGTTTCGGTGCACTGGTCGAACTGCGTCACGGCCTGGGTCATCTGCTCGAGGAATCCTGCGCCGAGTCCCAGGCTCAGGAAGAGTTCCTTGTTCGGCTCGGCGGCGGCCAGCATCGCCTTCGCCGCGGTGATGAAGGTCCGGTGCGGCGCGTTGGGATCGGGGTAGCGGAACATTCCCGCCAGTTCCGGGTGCTCCTTCGCCGCCATTTCGGCCACGCGGGCCAGGTGCTTCAGCTGCTCCTGCTGGATCGAGCGGCGGAGTTCGTCCCGCTGGGCGTGCGCGGCGCGCTCCCCTTCGGTGCCATCATGCTCCTGGATGGCCAGCACGTCGGCCCGGTCCAGGCGTTCCTTCAAGCGGGTGACCACCGCGACATAGCTCGCATCGGTGGATGGGTGGGCCTGGGCGAAGTCCATCGCCCGAACGGCCATCGACAGTTTCCTGCGAATGATTGCCTGCATACGACGCTCCCCTGGCTGACGGTATGGTGATACGGTGGTTCAGATGGTTGCCGTATCGGTGAGGTGTGGAAGGTCGGCAGTCTGCAGTCCGTCGACCGGCGCCGATGGGAGGCGATGAGTGTGCCAGAGATCCATCACCCGGAGAATCACCACGTTCAGGCAGCTGATTCGCGAATGTGACACCGCCACGAAAGCCAGGTGCTGTGCGGGTTGTATGCCGGCACGCCGCCGTCAGCGCGCGACGCTACGACGCCGGATTCCAATGCCGTAGCGTGTTGGTCGTGTATCGCCGCCGCTGTCCTCCTGACTGGACAGGGTGACCAATGTGACTGCGATGATCAGTTGTGCGGAGCATGTCGTGCGCCGTGCGGAGAGACCTGTCAACGCTGTGGCGAAGCCGATGCGTCGATTGGAGGCAGCGTCACATTGCTTGCTCGGCCCGGTCAAGGGTGCGAGGCGGTCGATCAACTCCTTGGAGGAGGCAAACGCTTGTGTGGAGGAGGCGAACCTCCCCTTGAACCAATCGATTCAGTGATTGAACCAGCCGACCGGGGCAGTGAAGGAGCTGGCGCCCCGATTGGAGGGGGTGACGCCTCCCGTGGAGGTCCCGATCGACTCCGTGGACGGGTCAATGCGCGGTGAGCAAGCGGTGCTGGGCGATGTGGAGGGGTTGAACAGGGGAGTGGACCGACGCGTGCGCGGGTTGAACAGGCCGATTCGGACTGAGGCGCTGTCGGCCAATCAAGAAGTTGACACTCGCCTGTCTGGGGTGCGATAGAACGGTGGCAAGGAGTTCTCGTCGGCATGACGGAAGTCGTGCGTGCCGGCCGAGAAGCGGTCGAGGGGCGGGAAAGACAGGAAGGCCGCGGGAATCCGCGGCCCTCCTGGTTTGTGGCGGTGAGGCCACGCGACACACTCGGAATGTGCCTTTACCATATTCGAAGGGCTGCGCCGAGTCAACGCCAGGGTGCGGACGGGGAGATTCGAACTCCCACGAGCTTTCGCTCAACACATTCCGAGTGTGTCGCGTCTACCGGTTCCGCCACGCCCGCCACCATGCTCTGGCACTCTGGGGTTCCGGTTGCTGCGACGCGTTCTCACAACGTGCCATGCCGCTGGCCGGAGCAACTTGGCGTGGAGCATCAAGTGTCGAGGCTCGCGTATGTGCTCAGAGGTACAATGCAACGCGATCACGCATCCCCGTCGCTTTGCGCCGAGAGACGCCGTACCTTCCGGGCGGTTGTCGTGCAGGAAAACGCTGGGGAGTTCAATGACCGAGGACCGCACCACCCTCTTCCGAGTGTTCGCCAAGGCCCACCCCACCGACCGCAAGATCCTGGTTGGCCCGACCCTGCTCTGGGGCAGGGAAGTGCTGCGCTCGCTCGCCCGGGAGTCCGGCGGCTGGATCGGCTGGGAACCCGTCACCCTGCGCTCGCTGGCCGACGATCTCGCCCTCGTGGAACTCAGTGAGACCGGGATTCGCGTCGGTTCCGACGTCGAAATCGGCGCCATCGCCGGTGCGGCACTCGACGAATGCATCGCCCAGGACCAGGTGCCGGCTCAATGGCACGACCTGGCCGCCAACGCCGGCTTCCGCCGGGCAGTCGAGAATGCCGTTCTTGAACTCCGCGTCGCTGGTGTTGCACCCGCCGAAGTCCGCGCCCTCCAGGCTGCCGGCACCGTGCACGGCATCGCTGCCGTCCTCGAACACTATGCGGCACTGCTCGCCACCCACGGTCTGGCCGATGCCGCCGCTGTCTTCACAGCCGCGCTCGCATCGTTCGAGCGCGAGGCACCATACCTGCTCGATGCCGAGATCGTGCTCGCACCCTCCCTCAACCCGCGCGGGTTGCCGGGACAGTTGCTCACGCGACTGATCGAACGTGGTGCACACGTCCTCTCCGAGAGTGCGGAGGGTCTCCAACAAGAGGCCGACATCTTCGTTGCGGCCACACCGTACGACGAAGTGCGTGAGGCATTGCGGCGCGCGGTCGCCGAGGGCATGCGGCTCGACCAAGTCGAACTCGTCTGCTCCGACGTCGACGCCTACGGCATCGCCCTCGACGCACTTGCCCGCCACCTCGGCTTCCAGGCCACCCTCCAGGAAGGGCTGCCCTGGCAACGCTCCCGCGTCGGCCGCGCCCTCGCGCGCCTGCTCGACTGGATGGAGGACGGGCTGCCGGCCGATCGGCTCAGGGAAGCGCTCGAGGCCGGCGACATCGCACCGCCAACAGCAGACCCCCACCAGACGGGTGCCACGCTCGCCCGCGCGCTGCGCCTGCTCCGCATCGGCTGGGGACGCGACCGCTATGAGACGGTGCTGACGCAACAGATCGACCCGAACCTCGCGGCCCTCCTCCACGCGCTGCTCGACCACCTGCCGCCGACGACCGAGCGGGCCGCTGCCCGGGAATGTGAGACCACCCCTCAGGCCATCGCCCAATCACTGCTGCACTTCCTGGATCTTGTCCCCCTCGCCGATGCGAGCGACCGCTTCAACGCCGACCGGCTGCGCCTGCGCCTCGAGGCGCTCGCGGAACTGCAGCAGGCCCCGCAACCGTTCAGCGCGGCGATCGGTGCCATCCGCGAGGCCCTCGGTGACTTCAGGATCTGGCCCCAGGTGGCCACCGGCGGCTCGCCGCGCCTCTCGCGCGGCGGAGCAGTGCATCTCTGCGATTTCCGCCATGCCGGCGTCACTGGC
>JANYAG010000323.1 GCA_025361465.1 Gemmatimonadota bacterium | reverse complement strand
TCGAGCGGATTGGAGACCACGATCACCATCGCCGTTGGGGCGACGCGCTTGATCTGCTCGCCGACGGATTGCACGATCCCGGCGTTGGTCTTGACGAGGTCGTCGCGGCTCATCCCCGGCTTGCGGGGAATCCCGGCGGTGACAATGAACAGCTCCGAACCTTCGGCGAGGGCATAATCATTGGTGCCGACCACCCGCGTGTCGAACCCCTCGACTGGGCCCGACTGCCACTGGTCGAGGGCCTTGCCTTGAGGAATCCCCTCGGCGATATCGACCAGGACCACCAGCCGCGCCAGGTTCTTCTCGGCGAGCCGCTGCGCGGCGGTCGCGCCCACATTGCCTGCACCAACTACCGTGATCTTCTCGAACATATCCGTCTCGGAGTGTCAGGTGGAGCGCCGCCATCGGCGCAGGATGCAAAGTAATCAGCCGCCGCGGTGGTGGCGACGCCGTTGTGGCGGCGGTGCGTCGTCCGGGCCGGCGAGAACGATCGGGGGCGTATTGAGGGTCGCCCGCTTCGCCGCAAAGGCGAGCGTGGCCTCGATGGCGTGCGGGAGGTCGACGGTCTTCGCGCGGGCGGCTGCCCGCGGCAACTTGAACAGGCGATCAGGGTACTTGCCGCGGATTCGCTCGGGCATGCCCACCGATTCATCGCCGAACACCAGCACCGAGTTCGGCCGAAACGGCGCATCGCCCGGATCACGCTCGGCATCCACGGCGAAATAGAGACAACGATCACGGCTCATCGCGTCCCGGAAATCACGCCAGGCGGGGTGGAGCCACCAGTCCAGCAGGTCCCAATGGTCGGGGCCCGCCGCGACGAGTTCGGGATCGTCGGTGGTGAATGCCAGCGGACCAACGAGATGGAGCGATGCCCCGACGGTGGCACAACGGCGGGCCACCGCACCGACGACCGCCGGCGTGCGGGCCTCGAGCAAGGCAACATGAAGTGACATGCCGGGCAATCTAGCGGAAGACGTGGTCGCTTGCGCTCACGCGATCACCTGGCCCGCAATCGCGCGGCGGCTCGGTCGCGTCCGCATGAGACGAGAAATGCCGACGGCCAGAGTCGCTCTAGTCGCGCGCCGGGCGACGATCGGTCGGGCGACGGATGGCTATCCACCACGGACATGCATCTCGCGGCGCAGATCCGCGCGGAGTCCCTCGAGAGGCACCAGGATTCCCCTGCCCGGCAGGTCCGCGCGGAGTTCCGCACCACGATCGGAACGAGCGCGCCAGGCGCCAGCGACCAGTTCCGCAAGCTCGGCATCGCTCGCCCCGGCCCGCAGCGGTGCCCGGAGATCAAGGCCGCGCTCGGCGTAGAGACAGAGGAAGAACGTCCCGTCGGCTGCCAGTCGGGCCCGGTCACAGGCACGGCAGAACGGAGCGGTGGTCGAAGCGACAATTCCGGCGACGGTGCCGTCGGCGAAACGAAAGCGCGCTGCGGGTGCCGTCGGATCGGCGTCGCGCGACATGGGAGTGGCGGCTCCGAACGCGGCAGTCAGGACCGTCAGGATGTCGGCCTGTGTCACCACATCCGCGCGCTGCCAGTGCGTTGCCCCGCCGACATCCATGTACTCGATGAAACGCGGTTCGATTCCTCGGGCCTGGGCGAAGCGCACCATCTCCACGAGCTCGTCGTCATTGTACCCGCGCACGACGACCGCGTTGATCTTCGTGTCGACAAAACCTTCGCCGAGAGTTGCCTCAATGCCGGCAAGGACATCCGCGTGACGGCTGCTCCTTGCAAATGATGCCATGCGGTCCGCCTGAAGCGTATCGAGGCTGATCGTGACACGATCGAGGCCCGCCGCCTTGAGCGCACCGGCGTGATCTGCCAGCAACAACCCGTTGGTCGTCAGGGCGATCTCGTCGACGTCCGCAACCGCTCGCAATTGCCTGATGAGTTCGGGGAGATCGCGCCGCAATAAGGGCTCACCACCCGTCAGTCGCAGCTTGCGGGCGCCGAGCGATGCGAACACCCGGGCCAGCCGGGTGATTTCCTCGAACGAGAGCAAGAGCTCCCGCGGCAGCCAGGTGTAATGCTCCTCCGGCATGCAATACTGGCAACGGAGGTTGCACCGATCGGTGACGGAGATGCGC
>JANYAG010000286.1 GCA_025361465.1 Gemmatimonadota bacterium | reverse complement strand
GCTGTTCCAGTCGGGCTGGTTCATCGAGTCGCTGCTGACCCAGACCATGATCGTCCACATGATCCGCACGGCGAAGGTGCCGTTCCTGCAGAGCCGGGCGGCCCTCCCCGTCCTGATCCTGACCTCGCTGATCATTGCCTGCGGGGTGGCCCTCCCGTTCATGGGCGTGGGAGGCCGGCTCGGCCTGCAGGCACTCCCGTTGGCCTACTTCGGCTGGCTGCTCGCCATGCTGCTCTGCTACGGCGCCATCGTGCAGGCGGTGAAGGGGTGGTATATCCGGCGGTTCGGGACCTGGCTCTGACGGCGGTCCCGCCCCCAACCCCGGGGCATCGCGCCGCGTAACAGTCGATCCACCCTGATCGAGGCTTCCCCTCATGGCGACCAACCACCGACTTCGGGCCTGTCTTCTGGCGCCCGCCCTGCTGCTCACCGTCCCGACGCGACCGGTCACTGCTCAGGGTCAGGCGCCC
Organism: Gemmatimonadota bacterium; assembly: GCA_025361465.1. Lineage (GTDB taxonomy): Bacteria > Gemmatimonadota > Gemmatimonadetes > Gemmatimonadales > GWC2-71-9 > Palsa-1233. The sequence continues at coordinate 2,035 of JANYAG010000286.1, read as the reverse complement.
AAGCCGGTTGTGCCAATCCCGCCCATCGAAGTCGTAGCGACCCGGCTGCCGGAAGCCCCCCATGATGTGCCGGCTTCCATCGAGGTGATCAGCGGCGACAACCTCCGGGTCCGCGGGATCACTTCGCTCAAGGACGCCCTGGGACTGGCGGCGGGTGTTGCCGTGGCGCCCGGCGGTGACGCCGGGCCGGCCAGTGGGATCCCCGAGTTCTGGGGCCTCCGCGAATTTGACGCATTCCTGCTGGTGGTGGACGGCATCCCGTGGGGTGGCGCGCTCAACCCTTCGGTCGCCACGCTGAGCCTGCGCGACGTGGAGCGGATCGAGATCCTCCGAGGTCCAGCTCCGGTCACCTATGGCGCCACGTCGTTTGTCGGCGTGATCCACGTCGTGCACCGCGCCGCGGCGGCCAGGGCGAAGTATCTCTCGGCATCCGGCGGGAGTTTCGGATCAGGTAGCGTCGCCGGCGATCTGGTCCTGCCGGGATCGGGATCGTGGAATTCCCGGCTGAGCGCGGAGCTGAACCGCGAGAAGTTCAAGGATGCCCGCACCAGCTACACCAGTGGCCACGCCCTGTGGCGTATGGCGAAGGTCGAGGGAGACCGTCGCACCTGGCTCACCGCCGACGTCACGATGCTTCGACAGGATCCCGCCTCGCCCCATCCGCGCGAGGGGGCGTCCCTGACGTCCGCGGTGCCACTCGACGCCAATGCCAACCCGGACGGGGCCTACCTGAACGAAGATCGCTTCGTGATCGCGGCCGGACTGGATCGGCCGATCAGAGAGGATGCCATCTGGGGCACGACCGTGTCGGCGACGCGGTCGGCGCAGCGGCAATTCCGTGGCTTCCTGGTTGATATCTCCAATGGTGCGAACAACGCTGCCGGATACAAGGAGAAGATCGACATTACCGACATCTACGCCGACAGCCACATTCTCTGGCCGTCGAAGTCGGGCTGGCGCTTCATGACGGGGGCGGATGCCCTCTTCGCGAACGGGGAAGCAACCGGAGCCACCTTCTCCTACACGGCGCCACTCACTGGATCTTCGGCGACCAAGGTCCCGGAACCGACAACCCTCGACAAGGACGCTCCGAACCGGCGGCTCTTCCTCGGGGCATACGGGTCCACCGAATGGCGGCCGACCACCCGCGTCACACTCAGCGGCGGTATCCGCGCCAACGCCACCTCGGAGCGGCGCGGCGAAGATGGCGCACCCAGCGTCAGCCACACCCGCCTGAGCGGCAGCCTCGGCGCGATGTACGGCCTCTGGGAACACGGCGACAATCACGTTCGCCTCTTCGCGAATTACCGCAACACCTTCAAGCCGGCGGCCTTTGACTTCTCGCTCGCCGAAAACGAGGGCGTGCTCAATCCGGAGACCTCGGCGAGCTATGAAGGTGGGTTCAAGGTCCGCACGATGGCTGGCAAGCTCGATCTCGAAGCAAGCGCGTTCCACATGAACTTCAACAACCTGGTGACCGCTACCGTGGTCAACAATCTCCCAGCGCTGATCAACTCGGGGAAGACCCGTTTCAAAGGCATCGAGGTCGCGGCCGATCTTCGGCTTGCCAACGCCGTCGTTGCGCGGGCCAGCTACAGCGCCCACGATGGCAAGTTCGTCGACTTCGTCCAGCTCTTCGACGGCGTGCCGACCCAGCTTGGCGGCAAGCGGGTCGAGATGTCGGCGAAGCAGCTCTGGTCGGCCGGGCTGTCGTTCTCGCCGGAGAAGGGCCTGATCGCCAGCGGCAATGTCAACTACATGGGTGATCGCTATCTCAACATGCGCAATACCGCCCTGGCGCAAGGCTTCGCGACCTTCGATGCCGGGATCGGCTACCGGACCGCGCTGGCCGAGTTTCGCATCGACGGCCGCAACCTGGGCGACCGGCGCGATCCCGTCTCGGAGAGCGAGTTCGGTGATGCCCAGTACTACCGGATGACAGCGCGGACGGTGCGCGCCGGGGTGGTGATGAAGTACTAGGCCTCGCCACCCAAGCGACCTGAACCGGGAGCGGCCGGCAGCGCGAGCTGCCGGC
>JANYAG010000277.1 GCA_025361465.1 Gemmatimonadota bacterium | reverse complement strand
GCGCTCGAAACCGCCCACGCGATCGCATTCGCGCAGACCACCACCCCAAAGAGCTTGAGCTCGGAGTTCCCGCTGACAAACTTGATCAGCACCTCGGACCGACAGCACATGCGGCGGAGACCGAGGTTGTCGAGGGCTTGGGCGGGGGTGATCATGTCAGGCTCCTGCGTACGCGTTCCAGATCGCACTGATCCGGGTGTAGAGGTTGGCGTCCGTTGCGGTCTTGTCGGTCACGGTGTCCGCCACCACGCCCTGGGCGAGGAGCGGGCCGAAGACCTGGGGCGAGCGGAGGACCTGGAGCGCGAAGGCGGCGCGGGCAGCGTGGCCTGCGGTGCCGGTGGACTCGGACGCCACATCCTGCGCAACCTTGATGGCCGCCTCGGTGACCATGGGGATGAAGGCGGCATCGGTTGCCGCAACGGCCTGCTGTGCGAAGGTCATGGTCATATCAGCGGGCCCTTCGGGCGGTGATTGAACCCTGCCACTGCGGGGTTCCCGCGGTGTACGTGGCGAGGACGTTCAGGAAGTAGGTGGTCGCCACGCTGATGTTCACCCGCTTGGCGGGGATACACAGAGACAGGTTGACACCTGTAGCGATTGGCTGGCCGTCGACCATGCGGTCGTACCCGAGGGTGGACCCGGTGCTGCTTGCGGTGGTCGTCCCCACCAGGGCCTCGACCGCGCCGTTGACCGTCACTGTCGCGCCGTTCGGGATGGCGATGGCGCTCGCCGCGATGTCCCAGTCGCCGGGCTGCAGGGTGATGCTGGTCAGCGCAAGGTAGGTGGCCGTAGCGGCTGCATTGGTCGCGGTGCTGATCTTGCTTTCGCTGATCTCACCGACCTGGCCGGCAACTGCCGCGGTGGCATTCTGCACGCCGGCCAGCACGTTACCGGCGAACGTCGAGCCGATGGTACCGAGGTTGGCAGCGCCACCCGTATAGAGCTTGCCGCCGCCGATTCCGACGTTGGTGGCCACGGTCGCGCCGTCGCCAAAAATCATAGACCCGGTAATCGAACTACTGGCGGTGATGGCTGTGGGGATGGCGACTTGCCGCGTGCTCTCGCTGATCGTCAAGGCGATATTGCTCGCGCCCTGGCGGATGGCGAACTGCCCGGTGCTCGCGTTGTCACGCCCGATGTCCCAGAATGCCGCAAGGGTGCCGTCACCAATGCGCAGCGCGTAGAGGCCAGCGCGGATGAAGACGGCCTGTGAGGTCGTGTCGGGGCGCTGGATATTGAAGGTCCCGCTCCACAGGTCGCCAACGATACCCACGCCGCCGGAGAACTTCGCGCATCCGGTCGAGGTGTTTGTGGAGGCCGTGGTGTCGGTGACCGCGACGGCGGCGCTGAAGGTCTTGGCGCCGGTGAAGGTCTGCGTCTCCGACAGGGCCGCCAAGGTAGCGTTGGCGGTCAGGACGGGGGCGAACAGGGTGCGCGAGGCGGTCTGCGCCCCCACGTCCAGGGTGAGCTGGGAGGCGGTCGCCTGGGTGTCGACCTGGAAGTTCAGGGACTTGGTGGCGTCAAGATCGCCAACGATCTTGAAGACCGAGTCAAGAGCCTGTGTCGCTAGAGTAGGGCCCACTGGGTCTAGCATATTGGCCCACTATAGCCTCGAAAAGACACAGTCAAGAAACTACTTGACCTCAAAGACTTGTATAGCGGGAGGCCAGTACCCTCCGGTAGCCGCCGTTGGCGTCCCCTTCCATATCGTCAAGGAGCCGCAGGTTCAGCTCGATCCGTTCCCGCCAGAGCCGCTGCTCGTCGGATTCTACCGGCCCGGAGGCCGCCTCGAGGGCGGCTGCCTCCGCTGGCGGGAGGGCAAGCTTTGCCCCCACCCCCGTAGGCTTGTTCAGGGGCTGCGCGTCATACACCGGCCGCTTGCTGATGCCGTAGCGGATACAGTCCGGGGCCTCGTCCGGCTGGGCCGCGGTGCCGCTGACCTTACCCGCGGTCATCTTCTTGCGGTACTTCGACATCTGCTGCCACACCAGGGCGCACCCGTTGATGACGCCTTCCGGCTCGGGGTCGATCAGGAGCTTGTTGTCCTGAAGGTACTGCTCCACCAGGGGGATACCGTAGTCACGGCGATTCGCGCCGCGCCGCAGGCCCTGGCGGGAGTTGATCTTGAAGTCGTCCAGCGCCTCCTCGATCTGGCCCATGCGGGTCTGGCCTACCCCGCCACGGTCAGAGTCGGCCGCGGGGTCCACCACGACACACTCGACAAACCGCCCGTCCAGCCATATAGCCAGCTCCCGGATGACGTCGCGGGTCGGGGTGTGGCGCATCGCCCAGAAGCGGACCACCCGGATAACCTCGGGCGCCCGCTGGCTGACGACGAAGACCAGCATCCCGAACGCATGGTCCCACCCAGGGTCGAGGACTACCCATATGTTATCGGTCGGTTGCACTTCGTAAGGGGTGGCAGCTTTGTGGCGCGTCTCCTCCAGGCCGGGGTATACGGAGAGGGTGTCCAGTTTGCTCTTGACGCCGTGGACGCGGATGTCTGCCTGGTCCTGCGAGAGGGACTTCGCGTAGTCCTCGCGGGCCTGGTCGGAGACGGCCGGGTTCTCGGACTTGGCGATCTGGAACCGCTTGTAGCTGCGGTGGTCCTGGCGCTTCTCGGCCTGGAGGCAGAAGTCGCGGTAGAGGTCCAGCGCGATGGACCCCGTGGTGGGCGTGGCCGACCAGAGGGTCATCCCGGCCCAAGGCATCGACGGGTCGCTACGGCTGACCAACTGGCGGGCCTGGATCTCCGCCATGAGGTCTTCGCCGCCGGCGTCTTCATCGAGGACAGCCAGGTCCAACGCAGTGATACCTTGGATTCGCGTCCAGGTGGCGTCGACGCCAGACCAGGTGAAGGTCACCTCGCAGCCGTTCTTCAGCTTCAGGAACGTGGGGACGCGGAAGCCGACCTCCTGGACGCGCAGTTTCGCGATCTCGGCCTTAGGGAACAGGGGTTTGCCCCTCACGCCAGGGATGACCAGCTCGCAGTCCTCGAACAAGCGCTTATAGCCGACGAGGCTGGCCTGGAGGCGCGACTGGAACACGATGAAGGCTTTGAGCGGCCGGGTCATCGGGAAGTCGGGGTGGATGCCCCGGAGGATCGCGGCGGCCTTGGCCAGGTTGGTGATGGTCTTGCCCGACTGGTTGGGCCCTTCGATCAACTGGCAGTGGCTCTGGCAGTGCCAGAAGGCAGCTTGGGTCGCCGTCATCTTCAGCGGGAATTGGTAGCAGGGGTCGGTAAGGCGCCTTGCCGCCAGGGTCTTCCGGGCCTTCTCCGGGGTCACGAGACCGCCTGGACAGACTGGTCGATGATGAGGCGGAACGCCGGATTGTCTTCAGGCGGCCGGGGGCGCGTCCCGCCAGCGTAGACGTGCCGGGAGACGGTCTCGAGCTTGGAGACACGTTCGGTGAGGGCCGCCACCTGGGCCTGGAGCCAGGCGACCTTCGCCTCGCCCATGAGGTCGGGGAGCGGGCTCACTCGCCACCCCCACTGCCGCTGCCGCTGGCGACAGCCTCAAGCTCCGCGTCCGAGGGCTCCCCGCCATCGTGGCCCAGCCCCTTGCGACGGTGCTTCATCTTCATCATCTCAGTCATCAGCGCCAGGGCCTTGCCGTTCAGCTCACGGGTGGCGCTGACCTGCCCCGCGATGATGTCGGACATCATTTTCAGGGCGCGGACTTTGCCATCCTCCTCGCCAGGGGGAAGGGACTCGATGACATCCCGGAGCTGGAGGATGATCTGCACCTGGATGGGCGTGCGCCGGTCGCCGGTATTGCGGGTCTGATGCTCACCCCAGAGCACCAGGGCGCGAAGTTTGCACTGGGTGCGCCATGCCTCCCGTGCGGCGCCCTTCACCGTCGCCATGCTCCGCCGCACGAAGTCTTCCGTCAACACTGGAATGGGCGTAATGGGGTTACTGGCGTCCTGGAGCGGGTCAGGGTTGGTCATAAGTGCAAGTCTAGTTAGTTCCGTGCAGCTTCAAGCAAATTGGGGAAAAAATTTTTGCCTCGAGGTACCCGGATCATATATGCGGGCGCAATGGGGCGCCACCCCCACGGCTAATGGCCCCGGGCTGCCCCCAAGTCCTAAGTCCCTGCAGCCCAACGACATGCCAATTTACAGTCGTCGTTCACTAACACTCTACTCACTTGTGCAATGTCCGATAATAGACCTTATGTAACGTCGGTAACCGTGTGGTGGCAGGGGGTTATGGCTTTCTGAGGGGTGAAATGGCCTATATTCCCATTAAAATGGTAGGAGTATAGGGAGCATTCTGTCCGCGAAGGGCCATGAGTGTCCAAATATACCACA
>JANYAG010000260.1 GCA_025361465.1 Gemmatimonadota bacterium | reverse complement strand
CGATGAGCGCCGCGCCGCCGACTGGGCCATGACGACCATGAAGTCGTGGGGCCTGGCCAACGTCCACACCGAGCCCTGGACGCTCAAGCCCGGCATGTCGGGGTACCCCGCGTTGGGGTGGCAGAATGACCGCTTCACCTTCATCGCCACCGCGCCCGTTCCCTTCATCATCCAGGCAGTACCGCGAGCATGGTCAGCGGGCACCAAGGGGAAGGTCACCGGCGGTGTGGTGCTGTTTCACATCGACTCGACCACCAAGCTGGCCACCCTGCAGCAGCAGTACGCCGGCAAGCTCAAGAACCAGTTTGTGATGATCATGCCGGCGGGAACCGCCCCAGTGACCGAGTTCCAGCCGTACGCCTCACGGCTCAGCGAGGCCGAGCTGGCAATGATGGCGGCCGAGAAGCCGCTGGCGCCGGGCTCGGGCTACCGGGCCAACTTCGGCGGCCAGATGGTCGACATCCCGGCGCGGTACTACATGCCGATCCAGGACAGCGTCATGAAGGCACACGGGACCACCGGGACACCGACGGCGGCAGATTCAGTGGCCGTGCGCAAGATGCTCGACATCCTGGTGGCGGCATTTCGCGGCGGGCCGACCGGACGGTTCAATCCGCAGGCTGATACCGCTGCGTTGCGCTGGATGGAAAAGGAAGGCGTCGGCGCGATCCTGATGCCGAACAGCAAGGGGTATGTCGGCGGCAACATCGTGACCGACAACGGCTCCTCGCGGGCGAAGAATGCCCCGCAGGTCCCCATGGTCCATGTGTCGTACGAATCGTATGGCCGGATCTATCGGATGGCCGAGCGAAAGGTGCCGGTGACCCTCGAACTCGACATGCAGAATCGTTTCTTCCCGGCAGACACCGCTTCGTTCAACGTGCTCGGCGAGATCCCCGGCACCGATCCGGCGCTCAAGAACGAGGTGGTCCTGATCGGCGGGCACTTTGATTCGTGGCATGCCGGCACGGGCGCGACGGACAACGGCGCCGGCACCGGCACCATGATGGAAGCGATGCGGATCCTCAAGAAGCTCAACCTGCAGCCGCGCCGGACCATCCGCATTGGCCTCTGGACCGGAGAGGAACAGGGGCTCCTCGGTTCGCAGGCCTACGCCAAGGCGCACTACGGCAGCCGTGATGCGACTGGCTTCCACGCCACCCCGGAGCAGGAGAAGTTCGACGTCTACTTCAACGTCGACAACGGTGGCGGCAAGATCCGCGGCATCTACATCGAAGGAATCGAGGCCGAGCGGCCGATCTTCGAGTCGTGGATGGCGCCGTTCAAGAGCATGGGGATGAGCACCGTGACCATCGGGTCCACCGGCGGCACCGACCACATGTCGTTCGTCACGCCGAGCATGGGCGTCGGCCTGCCCGGGTTCCAGTTCATCCAGGACGGCCTCGACTACGGCCCGCGCACCCACCATACCAACCAGGACGTCTACGAGCGGCTGCAGCCGGAGGACATGAAGTTCAATTCGGCGGTGGTGGCGAGCTTCGCCTGGCTGGCGGCGCAGCGTGATGCGAAGATCCCGCGCCCACCCGCGCCGGGGCCGCTGGCACCAGCGGGCGGCGGGCGCGGAGGGCGGTGATCACCACGAAGGGCTAGGCGATTCCCTTCTTGATGGCAGACAGGACGAGGTCGGCGAAGGTGTCGATCTCGTCCGTCGTCGTATACACATTCGGCGTGATGCGCAGGCCGGAGAACTCGGGGTGCACGATCGCGACGGTCACCACCTTGTGCTTTTCGAGCAGCCAGGTGGAGAGCTTCCCCGGATCGAGCCCTTCGACACTCACCAGCGCGATCGCCCCTGCAGCGGTCCCCTCGAGCGGCGTCGGCACCTTGATCCGGTCGCTCGCCGCCACCAGCCGCTTGGCCCAGCGGTCGCGCAGGTAGCGCAGTCGCGCGATCTTCCGCTCGGCGCCAATGCCGCGATGGAAGGCGAGTGCCACCGCAATGGCGTTGTGATTGGCGGCGGGATGCGTGCCGATCTCCTCGTACTTGCGGATGTTGTCGTTGCTGCTGGCCGGCGCGGCCATCATTGGCCAGAGCCCGGGGATCTTGTCCTTGCGGACATAGAGGAAGCCGGTGCCGATCGGGGCAAGCAGCCATTTGTGCAGTGACGTGCCGTAGTAGTCGACGCCGAGCTGGTCGCGGGTGAAGGGGAAGTGGGCGTAGGCATGCGCGCCGTCGACGAAGGTCTCGACGCCTCGTTCGCGCGCCATTGCCGCGATCTCGCGCACCGGGAAGATCTGGCCGGTGAGGTTGGTGATGTGGGTGACTTCGAGGATCTTGGTCTTGGGCGTGATCGCCTTGCGGAAGACATCCACCAGGTACTCGGGCGACGGCGACTTCACGTCGAAGGCCACCTGCTTGAGCACGATCCCCTCGCGCCGCACCCGCTGATCCCAGGTGGTCAGCATCCGGCCGTAGTTCTGGCTGGTCACCAGGATTTCGTCACCGGGCTTGAGGTCGCGGCCGAGGATCATGATCTCGAGCGCCTCGGAGGCGTTGCGGGTGATCGCCATCTCCTCGGGGTCACAGCCGAAGTCCTTTGCCAGGTCGCGCCGGACGCTCTCGATCCGGGGCTCGAGCACCGACCACATGTGCACCGCCGGCAGCTCGTTGCTGAAGCGCAGGTCGCGGATCATCGCCTCAAGCACGTGCGACGGCGAGGGACAGACGCCGCCGTTGTTGAGGTTGATCATGGTGCGATCGCAGTCGAACGCCCGCTGGATTTCGCCCCAATACGCTTCATCCTCGGCAGCCGCCAACGGGTTGGCGCTGGTCAGCCGGTCGGTGGCACGTGCCACGTGGCGCATGGCCGTCTCCCGGAAGATCGGGAGGGCGGCACCGGCACCAACGAGGGACTGCATGAAATCGCGGCGCGAGGGCATGGGTGCTCCAGCTCGAGGGGGTGCAGAATGCAGGAGGAATCGGGAACGACGCTCAGGTGGTGTGGGGCGGCCGGACCCGGCTGCCTGCAATGAACCCCATCGGGGGCGACCGGGGAAGTCCCCCGTCCCTCCCCCTCGGGTAATTCCGATCAGGTTGATTCCGATTCCGATCACGCCCCGGGGTGGTGATAATTGACTCGTGGGCCGGTAATTATCGGCTCGGACAGTTCATGAGCAGGTACTACCTGTACCGGAGCACTACGGATGACAACCCTCGTCGAGCCAACCAGCCACCGGGAATGGCGGATCAATCGGATCAGGGCCATCCTCGAGAAGGTCGCCTTCGAATGCGGGGACGCGCGCCTCACCCGCGCCCGCGCGCAGCAACTCGCCGCGGAATTGCGCGATGCCTCGCTCGAGGTGGCCGACATCTTCATCTGCCCGGTATGCAACCACCCCGAGGCATGCACCTGTGCTGAGTGCCCGGTCGGCAACCTGACGTCGAAGCAGCCCGCCGCCTGAAACCGGGGCCAATGGCCCCGCCTCTTCCGCCGGCCCCCGCTCGGGCCGTATTCTTGTTGCCTCCCGCCCATCCTCGACCCGCCATCCTGACCTCGGTGGTTTCCGTGCGCACTTCTGCTTCGCGTTTGATGCTGGTGGCCTTGGCCTTCGCTGCCTTGAGCCAGGGTCTCTCAGCCCAGACACCCGAGCTGTACTCCGCCATGCACTGGCGGTCGATTGGCCCCACCCGCGCCGGGCGTGCCCGGGCGGTAGCGGGCGTGCCCACCCAGCCGAATGTCGCCTATATCGGCTTCGACAACGGCGGGGTCTGGCGCTCAACTGACTACGGCTCGAACTGGGAGCCGATCTTCGATGCGGCAGGGACCGGCTCGATCGGCGCCATCGCAGTGGCCCCCTCGGATCCCAACGTGATCTATGTCGGCACCGGCGCCGGGATCATCCGCCCCGACCTCGCCACCGGTGACGGGGTGTACAAGTCCGTCGACGGCGGGAAGACGTGGACGCACCTCGGTCTCTTTGACACCCAGATGATCGCGAACATCGATGTCGACCCCAAGGACCCCAACCGCTTCTTCGTGGCGGCCTTGGGCCATCCCTACGGTCCGAACGCCGAGCGAGGAGTGTTCCGCTCGACCGACGGCGGCAAAAGCTTCCAGAAGGTGCTCTACAAGGATGAGTACACCAGCGCGAACGACGTGCGAATCGACCCGAGCAATCCCAGCATCGTGTACGCGGCGCTGTGGGAGCAGCAGCAGAGCTTCATCGAGGGCGGCGCATTCGGCGGCCCGAGCGAAGGCCACGGCATCTTCAGGTCGACCGATGGTGGCACCACCTGGACGCAGCTCACCAACGGGCTGCCGACCATCATCCAGGCCAACCTGGCGATCGTATCGGGCAACTCGAAAGTGATCTACGCCATGGTCGCCGGCGTGACCACCGGTGGCGGCGGGGGGCGCGGCGGGGCGGGCGGTGGCAGCGTCGGGCTCTACAAGTCAAGTGATGCGGGTGAGCACTGGCAATTGGCGGCCACGGCCGCGGGTGCGGCGCCAGGTACACCAGATAGCCGGCCACTCGGCCGAATTGGCGGCGGCGACCTGCCGACGATTGCGGTCGAGGGACAGAATGACAAAGTGGTCTACTCCTCCTCGACCGTGTTCTGGCGGACCGAGGATGGCGGCGTCACCTGGTCTGCGGTGCGCGGTGCCCCGGGTGGTGATGACTACCAGAAGACGTGGGTCAACCCGGTGAATCCCGACGTGCTGCTCGTCGTCACCGACCAGGGCGGCGTCATCTCGGCCAATCGAGGCAAGACCTGGAGCAACTGGTACAATCAGCTGACCGCCGCGATGTATCACGTCACTGCTGACAACGCCTTCCCTTATCGTCTCTGCGGCGGCCAGCAGGACTCCGGCTC
>JANYAG010000104.1 GCA_025361465.1 Gemmatimonadota bacterium | reverse complement strand
CGCGCTGCAGGTCGATGACCTGCTGATCTCGATCGATGGTCCGGAGCCACCGATTCTTGACGGGTCATTTCGCCCATGGCTCGACGCGCTCCGCCAGGCGGGCATCCGCGAGCACGAAGGCAGCCACGCCACCTTGAAGGTGACGCAGCCGTTCACCGTCCAGGAAGGTGACTCGACCTATGTCGTCGCCCCGGGGAAGGGGCTGCAGATCACGGCGACCATCGAGTGGAATCACCCGGTGATCGGTCGGCAATCGGTGTCGTTCACGGTCGGCGAGGAAGTCTTTGCTCGCGAAATCGCCCCGGCCCGGACCTTCGGCTTCATGCACGAGGTCGACGGCCTCAAGCAGCGCGGATTGCTGCAGGGCGCCACGCCCGAGATGGCGGTGGTGCTGTCCGAAACCGAGGTGGTCAGCGGCCAGTTGCGCTGGCCGGACGAGTTTGTGCGTCACAAGCTGGGGGATGTCGTCGGCGACCTTGCCCTCCTGGGCGCACGCATTGACGCCCGTATCACGGCGGAGCGGCCGAGCCATCAGGGCAACCTGGCCCTGGCGAGGGCGCTGGCGCGGCGCGCGAACCGGACCGATCCCACCCGCATCGAGTGCGTCTCGATCATGAACGCATTACCCCATCGCTACCCGTTCATCCTGGTCGATCGCATCATCGAGATCGAACACGGCAAGCGGATCGTGGGGATCAAGAACGTGACCATCAACGAGTCGTTCTTCCAGGGCCATTTCCCCGGGCACCCGGTCATGCCGGGCGTGCTGATCGTCGAGTCGATGGCCCAGGTCGGCGGGATGCTCCTGATGAACACGTTTGACGATCCGGGCAGTAAGGTGGTCTATTTCGCGGCAATCGACGGGGTCAAGTTCCGCAAGCCGGTCATTCCGGGCGACCAGCTGCGGTGCGAGATCGAGATGGTGCAGTTGCGCGGTCCGATGTGCAAGATTCGGGGCGAAGCGTATGTGGACGGCAGGTTGGTATGCGAGGCAGACATGACCGCAACCGTGGTGGATCGATGACCCAGCACATTCACCCGTCGGCGCTGATCGACCCGAGCGCACAGATCGGCGACGACGTCGACATCGGTCCCTTCGCGATCATCGGCCCGAACACGGTAATCGGGACCGGCTGTCGCATCGCCGCCCGTGCCACGCTCGAGCGCAATGTCCGGCTGGGTTCGCAGGTGCAGATCGGCACCGGATCGGTCCTCGGCGGGCCCCCGCAGGATCTCAAGTTCGGTGGCGAGGAGACCTGGGTCCAGATCGGCGACCGGACCATCATTCGGGAATACTCGACCGTCAACCGCGGCACGGTCGCCTCGGGGCTCACCAGCGTTGGCAGCGACTGCTTCATCATGACCTATGTCCACCTGGCGCACGACTGCCATGTGGGTGACGGCGTCATCATCGCCAACGGAACCCAGTTCGCAGGCCATGTGACGGTTGAGGATCACGCGGTCATCTCGGGCCTGGTGGCGGTGCATCAGTTCGGGACGATCGGGCGCTATGCGTTCGTCGGGGGGATGACCCGCTGCAACCAGGATATTCCGCCCTACGTCAAGGCCGTCGGTAACCCCGTCGAGCTCTACGGTCTCAACACGGTTGGCCTCCAGCGCAACGGGTTCTCCTCGGAGACCATCAGTTCCCTCAAGCGCGCCTATCGCCTCTTCTTCAATTCGGACCTGAACCTCGGCCAGGCAACGGAGCGCGCCAGGCTCGACCTGCCGCAGACGCCGGAGGTCGAACGATTCGTGACGTTCGTCTCCTCCACGCACCGCGGCGTGCCTGCGTGAACGCGTCGCTGCCGGTCGGAGTCGTGGGCGTCGGGGCGCTGGGTCGCCATCATGCCCGCCACCTGGCCAGCATGCATGGGGCCGAACTGGTTGGGGTCTATGACACCCACCTCGGTCGCGCCGCCGACGTGGCCGCGGCCTGTGGCTGTCGCGCGTTCGCGTCGCTTCCCGACCTGCTGGGGTGCGTCAAAGCGGTGTCCGTGGCCGTTCCGACCCCGTTCCATCGGGAGGTCGGACTCGAGTGCCTCGGCCGCGGGGTGGCGGTCTTGATGGAAAAGCCACTGGCGACCTCCCTGACCGAAGCGGATGAACTGATCGCGGAGGCGAAATGCCACGAGGTGGTGTTCGCCGTCGGCCATGTGGAGCGGTTCAACATGGCGGTCCGGGCTGCCATGACGGTGCTCGACCGGCCCCTCTTCCTCGAGGGCATTCGCCTGGCCCCGTTCCAGCCGAGGGGCACCGACGTGGCGGTCGTCCTCGACCTGATGATCCACGATCTCGATCTCGCCAGTCACCTCGTCGGCGGCGCACCGGCGATCGATATCCGCGCCCGCGGTGTGTCGGTTCTTTCCTCACATCTTGACATGGTGAATGCGCGCGTCGAATTCGCCGGTGGCGCGGTCGCCTCGATGACGAGCTCTCGCGTAGCGCGCGATCGCGTCCGACGCCTCCGGATCTTCCAGCCATCAGGCTACATCTCGCTCGATCTGGCCACCGGGACGGCGAGCTTCATGCGGTTGCGCGATGGCTGGCGCCAGGGCACCGGGAACAGCATTGAAGAGGTCGTCGAACAAGCCGCCTTGTCCGCCCCCGAGGCGGACGCGCTCGGTCTCGAGCTCGCCGCGTTCGTCGCGGCGGTGCGTGGGGAACCGGCCGCCATCGTGACGGCCGCAGAAGGCCGCACCGCCCTGGCGATGGCAATCGACGTCACCGCCGCCGTCAAGCGCTCGCCGGCCCCAACCCTCGGGCGGTGACCGTGAGGATCCTGGTGGCGACCGGTGAGCCCTCCGGCGACCTCCATGGAGCCCACGTGTATGCCGCCCTCACGCAACGCTTTCCCGATGCCGAGATCGAGGCGATTGGCGGAGCCCACCTGCGGCGTGCTGGCGCGTTCATCCGTGCCCCGATCGAGGGCCTTGGGGCGATGGGGCTGGTGGAAATCATCACGGCGGTGCCGGCCCATTACCGCCTCCTGCGATCGCTCCGGCGAGACTTCAGGGCACGGCGCTACGACCTGGTCATCCCGATCGACTATCCCGGCTTCCATCTGTATGTCGCCGAGTCGGCCCGCGCGGCGGGAATCCCGGTGCTCTGGTATATCGCGCCGCAGCTCTGGGCGTGGCGCCCTGGTCGGGCCGTGAAGCTCGCGCGCGCCGTCGACCGCCTGGCGGTGATCCTCCCCTTCGAGCCGGCCTTCTTCAGCAAGGCAGGCATTGCGGCGCAGTACGTCGGCCATCCACTGCTTGATGGAGTGAGCCGACCGGATCGCCCGACGGCGCGGGCCCGGCTCGACCTCAGCGCTGACGTACGCGTGTTGACGGTGCTCCCCGGGTCGCGGCCAGGTGAGATTCGCAGGCTCTGGCCGGCATTTCGTGACGCCGCCATGCAGTTGCTCGACACCAAGGCCTGTGATGTCGTGCTGGTGGCTGGAACCGATCGCGGTGAATACCCGGGCAGCGCCCGCTTTCGGGTGGTGCGTGACCAACCACGCGACCTGCTCGCCGCCGCCGATGCGGCGCTGGCCAAGTCCGGCACGACCACCCTGGAAACGGCGCTCGCCGACGTGCCGATGGTAGTCGCCTATTCCGTCAATCCGATCTCCGCCCGCTTGCTGCGCTGGATGATGACATCACGCTGGGTCGCGCTCGTCAATCTCATCGCCGAGCGGGAGATCGTGCCCGAATTCCTGCAGGGGGACGTCACGCCCGCTGTCC
>JANYAG010000097.1 GCA_025361465.1 Gemmatimonadota bacterium | reverse complement strand
CCGCAGGTGTCCACCAGCAGCGAGGGAGTGTGGTAGCGCACCGTCTGCATCGCCCCCCGCAAGGCGGCCACGGCGCCGGCCAGTTCGGAATCAGCCTCGCCGCGAGCCCGCAGTGCCAGCAACAGTTCCCGTATCGCCGCTGGGGCGGCAACCCCAGCCAGGATCTCCTCAAAGGCGGCTCTGGCCTCCGCCTCAGAGAGGACTTGGCCGGCAGATAGCCGGGTCAGGGCGTGGCGGAGCGCGACGGGGATAGCCCCGGGTGAGGGCGGAGTGGGCATGCGTAACGGCAAGCGTAGGGAGTTGAGACCACTCCTGTCAACATTCGACCTGGCGCGATGCCTCCCGATTGCCAAGCCGTTCTCCCCGCGCTCCCATGCGGCGAGCGCGTCCGGCACGGTGGGGCCTTGGCTTCCAGGCGCCTACAAATGTCGGAAAGTGTACCAATGGCAACGATTTACGCAGGTTGCCGGGCCTTCACCAGACGGCTAGATTCTGGGGCTCAATGGAGCGCCCATTTCTCCTCATCGTCGAGTTCGACGGCACGGACTTCTGCGGATGGCAGCGACAGTCCGAGGGGCGGTCGGTCCAGTTGATCATCGAGGAGGCGCTCGCGCGAGTGGCGGGCTCTCCAAGAAGGGCCACCGCAGCCGGCCGCACGGATGCCGGAGTGCATGCATTGGGACTCCCGGTGAGCAGTACGATGCCACCACGGTGGTCCGCGAACGACCTCCTTCGAGCCCTTAATGCTGTGCTACCCCGGGATGTGGCGGTTCGTGAGGTCCGGGCGGTGTTGCCCGAGTTGGACGCACGGCGGTCGGCCTTGGGGCGTGCCTACCGTTACGACATCGGCACCGACGGTTCCGGCCGCTCCCCCTTTCGAGGGCGAGTCGAATGGAGCCTGGGTCGCCCACTCGATCTGGCCGCGATGAGTTCGGCGGCCGGACTGCTCTTGGGAGAGCACGATTTCCGCGCATTCATGGCCACCGGCGAACCCAAGTTGCACTATCGCTGCCGCATCATCGAGGCGAGGTGGACCGCACTCGACGCGGCCAGGGTACGCTTCGACATTTCCGCCAACCGCTTCCTCCACCACATGGTGCGCATGCTTGTCGGGACGCTGGTCGACATCGGCCTCGGGCGTCGGGCGGAGAGCGACATGGCACGTTTGCTGACCCTGCCCCACAATGCCGAGACGAGTCCGCCTGCTCCTGCCGCCGGTTTGAGTTTCGTCTCGGCGGGCTACCCCGAACACCTTCTGCTCCAGGATCGCGCCACATGGTGAAGCGCGCCACGGTCTGTCTTCTCCTCGCCCTGCTGCCCGCCGCGTGCGGGCGCGGCCCCGATGCCAGCGCCCAGCAGCCGGTGACCCCGGGCCGGCTGGACGTCTCCCGATCGATCGACACTCAGCGCCGGACTGCGCTCGTTGATGCGACAGCAAAGGTGGCGCCGGCGGTTGTCTCAGTGCGCGTGACCCTCCCAAAGCCCCAACCCACCATGTTCGACCGCTTTTACGGCCAGAGTCCCGATGCGCCGCAGAGCTTCGGCACGGGATTCCTGCTCCGCCAGGATGGTATCGTCATCACCAATCAGCACGTGGTGGCCAACGGGCAGCAGTTCACGATCACGCTCGCGGATGGGACCGATCTTGCTGGCAAACTGCTTGGCGACGATCCGCTCACCGACATCGCAGTGATCAAGGTGACGCGCACCGGGCTGCCCGTGGTCAAGGTCGGGCGTTCGAGCGACCTGATGATCGGCGAATGGGCGATCGCCATCGGCAATCCCTACACCTACATGCTTGGCAATTCGGAGCCCTCGGTGACCGCGGGTGTCATCAGCGGAACCGGCCGCAATATTCTCCCGACGGGTGAGATGAACGGCGAGTACCTCGACATGATCCAGACCGATGCCGCGATCAACCCCGGCAACTCCGGCGGACCGCTCGTGAACGCCCTGGGTGAAGTCGTTGGCGTCAATTCGTCAATCTTCTCCAATACGGGCGAGTCCGTAGGGCTGGGCTTCGCCATCCCGATCGAGCGGGCGGTTCGAGTGGCCGATGAGATCATCAAGAACGGCAGCGTGCGCCGGGCATGGGTCGGACTCGACGTCGCCGGGCCGAGCACGATGGGCGACTGGAAACGCACAGGCGGCGTCTCGGTCCGCCAGGTCGCGCCCGATGGTCCGGCGGCGACGGCGGGCATTCGCGCTGGTGACGTGCTGGTGCAGGCCAACGGCAAGGCGTTGCGGAACTATCTCGACTGGCAGGCGGTCGCGCTCGACCTGCATGTCGGTGATTCGGTCCTGGTGAGCACCCGATCCCCCACCGGCACCACGGTGCGCCGGATCTTCACTGGCGACCTGCCAACCACCCGCTCGAGCGTGGCGGGGATCGAGGTCGTGACCCTCACGCCGGCCATCCGGGCCCAAGTCCGGGCGCAGACCACCGACGGCGCGGCGATCACCAAGATCTCCGCTGCGCTGACGCGACAAATCGGATTGCAAGCCGGCGACGTGATCCTGGCCATTGGACAATCGCGAATCACCAGTGCGGAGGACTTCCGGTCGGTGCTGGACGGACTTCGCATCGGCAGCGCCTTCCGGGTGATCGCCGAACGGCAGGGTACCCGCTTCTACCTCGATCTTCAGAAATGACCAGCGATCCGCGCTGGCAGTCCCCGCTGACCACCCGCTACGCCTCCTCGGCGATGCAGCAGGTGTGGGGTGAGCCCTATCGGATCGGCCGCTGGCGGCGCGTATGGCTGGCACTCGCCGAGGCCGAGCGAGAACTCGGGCTCGAGGTCCCCGACACCGCCCTCGCGGAGATGCGAGCCCACCTTGATGATGCAGACCTCGAGGTAGCGGCCGGCTACGAGCGTCGCTTCCGTCACGACGTGATGGCTCATGTGCATGCGTTCGGTGAACAAGCCCCGGCCGCCAGGCCCTACCTGCACCTCGGCGCCACGAGTGCATTCATCACCGATAATGCCGACGTGATGATCATGCGTGAGTCGCTCCACCTGGTGCTCGGGCGATCGCTGGCCGTGCTGGCAGCGCTCCGAGGCGTTGCGCTCCGGCATGCGGCCCTGCCCTGCCTGGCGTACACCCATTTCCAGCCGGCGCAGCTGACCACGGTCGGCAAGCGCGCCACGCTCTGGATGCAGGACCTCGCACTGGATGTCGAGGCCCTGCTGCAACGCCTCGAGGCGTTGCGCCTTCGCGGCTGCAAGGGCACCACCGGCACCCAGGCGTCGTTTCTCGAGTTGTTCGCGGGCGACCACGGCAAGGTGCGCGAACTCGAGCGGCGCATCGTCGCCAAGCTGGGATTTGACCGCTGCTTCGCCTCGACCGGGCAGACCTACCCGCGCAAGGCCGATGCCCAGATCCTCGATACCCTCAGTGGTGTGGCGCAGTCCGCGGCGAAGTTCGGCCTGGACATGCGCCTCTTGCAGCATGAGGGCGAATTGCTCGAACCGTTCGAGGCCGAGCAGATCGGCTCGAGCGCCATGGCGTACAAACGCAACCCGATGCGCGCCGAGCGGATGGGGGCACTGGCGCGGCATGTCATCTCCCTGCAGGCGAGCGGGGCTCACACCGCGGCGGCGCAGTGGCTCGAACGCACGCTCGACGACTCGGCCAACCGCCGGATGACGCTACCCGAGGCGTTCCTCGCCATCGATGCCGTGTTGCTGCTCTGGCAGAACATCGCCGCCGGCATCGAGGTTCGCCCCGTGGCGATTGCGCGCCATGTCGCCGAGCAGATGCCCTTCATGGCCACCGAACGATGGTTGATGGTCGGCGCACGCGCGGGCGGGGACCGCCAGGTGCTGCATGAAGTCATCCGACGCCACTCGCTCGGCGCGGCCGAGGCCGTGGCGGGCGGTGCGCCGAACGACCTGCTCGATCGGCTCAGCGCCGATCCGGCATTCGCGAACACGGATCGCGCCACGCTGCACGCGGAGCTCGACCCGTCCCGCTACATCGGACGCGCACGCGAACAGGTGGCGGAGTTCTTGACGGAGTACCTCGACCCGCTCGTCAGCCTGGCACGGAGCGTCGCCGCTCCGGCCGAACACGCGGAGGTGGTTGTTTGAGTTCCACGCTTCGAACCAGCACACTGCCCCTCCCCTTGCTGCGAAGCGGCAAGGTCCGGGAAGTTTACGCCGTCGGCGAGTCACAACTCCTGATCGTGGCGAGTGATCGCGTGAGCGCGTTCGATGTCGTCATGGCGGAGGCCGTGCCGGACAAGGGGCGGGGGCTGACACAACTCTCGGCCTTCTGGTTCGGCATGCTCGGGTCGGTGACGCCGTCGCACTTCCTGAGCGCGAACACCGGCGAGATCGTCCGCGCCTTGCCGCAGCTTGCCGGGCACCGCGCCCAGATCGCCGGACGCGCCATGCTGGTCCGCCGGACAGAGCCCGTCCTCTTCGAGTGCGTCGTGCGAGGCTACCTCGCGGGCTCGGCGTGGGGCGAATACCGCCGCTCCGGCACCCTGGCCGGCGAACCGCTCCCCGCCGGACTCGCGGAGTCTGCCCGCCTTGATCCCCCCATCTTCTCGCCAGCCACCAAGGCCGAGAGTGGGCATGACGAGAATGTGACGTACGAACGGATGGAGGCCGAGCTGGGCGCCCCACTTGCCGAGCGGTTGCGATCCGTCTCCCTGGCACTCTACGAAACCGGTCGCCGGTATGCGGCGGAGCGCGGCTTGATCATCGCCGACACCAAGTTCGAGTTTGGAATCGGGCCGGACGGCCAGCCGATGCTGATCGACGAGGCGCTCACTCCCGACTCGTCGCGCTTCTGGCCCATTGACCGATACCAGCCCGGCCGAAGCCAACCGAGCTTCGACAAGCAGCCGTTGCGCGACTGGCTCGCCGCCGAGCGGAGCGCCGGTCGATGGAACGGCGATGCTCCGCCGCCGCCCCTTCCCGACGCCGTGGTGGCGGAGACCGGCGCACGCTATCGGGAGGCGTTTCGCCTCCTGGTTGGCACCGACCTTCCCGAGGAGGCGTGATGCGCATCG
This sequence comes from Gemmatimonadota bacterium, assembly GCA_025361465.1. Classification (GTDB taxonomy): domain Bacteria; phylum Gemmatimonadota; class Gemmatimonadetes; order Gemmatimonadales; family GWC2-71-9; genus Palsa-1233. The sequence goes on along the minus strand of JANYAG010000097.1, from coordinate 2,199 downwards.
CCAGGGAAGGCTGGCCCTTCATCGCCATCGGCTGGATCATCCTCCTCGTGTTGGCCTATGCCGCACCGTGGTACCTGGCGGCGGTCTGGCTCCCGGTGGCGATCTGGGTGGTCGCCTTCTTCCGCGACCCGGTGCGTGAGGGTCCCCGCGGCGATCACCTGCTCATTGCACCGGCGGACGGCGAAGTAGTTAGCGTGATCCCGCTGCACGAACCGCGGGTGATCAATGGCCAGGCCATGCGCATCTCGATTTTCATGAACGTCTTCAGCGTCCATGTCAATCGCTATCCGACGGGCGGCACGGTCACGCTTTCACAGCACGCTCGCGGCAAGTTCTTTCACGCCGCCGACGAGAAGGCCGCGACCCAAAATGAGCACGCGGATGTCGGGGTGGCCTCAGCACGTGGAACGCTGCTCATTCGGCAGATCGCCGGCAGTATCGCCCGGCGAATCGTCACCGATCATCCCGCTGGCACCGTGGTTTCCCAGGGGGAGCGGATGGGGCTGATCCGCTTCGGCTCTCGCGTGGACGTGTTCGTCCCGGGGGGCACCCGCATCCTGGTCAAGGAAGGAGACGTGACGCAGGCCGGCGTCACGGTAATCGCCGAATGGACGTGACTCCCGAGCCAGTTGATGAACGCAAGGGCATGCGTCGAGTGGTGGTCGTCATCCCGAGCGCCTTTACCCTTGGCAACCTGTTCTTCGGGTTCTGGGCGATCGTCTCGGCCTACAACGGCAACTACCTGTGGGCTGCATGGTTCATCATGTTCGCGGGCGTGCTTGACGGACTGGACGGACGGGTCGCCCGGGCGTCGAATACCGGGTCCCGGTTCGGGGCCGAACTCGACTCGTTGGTGGATGTCAGCTCGTTCGGGATGGCCCCGGCGCTGATTGTCTACTTCCTCGAACTCGGCACGTCGGGGCGTTTCTCGTGGGTGATCTGCTTTGTCTACGTCATGGCGACGGCGGTCCGCCTCGCCAGATTCAATGTCATCGCCGCGCAAGGGGGCCGGCACAGCAACTGGTTCACCGGGTTGCCCTCCCCGGCTGCGGGGATGACCCTGGCGGTCTACTTTCCATTTTCCCAGACCGAGTGGTACCGGAGTCACCTCGTGCAGCTGAACATGCAGCACCAGGGCTTGGTCTTCCTGATTGTGCTGCTCTCCGTCCTGATGGTCAGCAACGTGAAGTACCCCCGCTTCCCCGCCGCGGGGTTCCGTTCGGTGTCCCAGTGGATCGGCACGTCCCTCTACCTGATCATCCTGGCCGGCGGGATTCGCTTCCCGGAGTACTTCCTCTTTCCGGTCGGGCTGACCTACGTGGCCTATGGGGTGCTGCGCGCCGCGGTCCTCAACCTGACCGACCGAGGCGAGACGCACTCCAACGGCGGCGCCTCGATGACCCTTCTGTCTCAGGCCCAGCGCGAGCGCCGCGCCATTCGCCGCCCGGGGAGCACTGAATGACCTTTCGAGTGCATGTCCGCATCATCCCCCGCCCCGGGTTGCTCGACCCACAGGGTCAGGCTGTGGAGCATGCCCTCGGGTCGCTCGGTTTCACCGGGGTCGGCAGCGTGCGCGTGGGCAAGGCCATTGAACTCCAGGTCGAGGCGGTCTCCGCCGCGGAGGCGGAGGATGCTGTGCGCCGGATGTGCGACAAGCTGCTGGCCAATCCGGTGACCGAAGACTATGAGATCGAGGTCGAGGGCTGATGGTGGACGTCGCCGTGATCCGCTTCCCGGGCAGCAATTGCGAGACCGAAACACTTGCCGCCATCGACCGGGCGGGCGGACACGCGGAGCTCCTCGACTACCGAGCCACATCGCTCAACGGGGCGGACGTGGTCATCCTCCCCGGCGGCTTTTCGTACGGCGATTACCTGCGCTCCGGAGCAATCGCACGATTCGCCCCGATCATGAGCACCGTGATCGCCCATGCAGCCGCCGGCGGACGGGTCATCGGGATCTGCAATGGCTTCCAAATCCTGTGTGAAGCGCAACTGCTTCCTGGCGCGTTGCTGCAGAACGCCCAGCGGCATTTCGCGTCGCGGCCGGTGGACGTGCGGATCGAGCGTCGCGACACCGTGTGTACCCGCCATTTCCAGCCAGGCCAAATCGTTCGCATCCCGATTGCCCACGGCGATGGTCGTTTCGTGGCTGACGCGGATACCCTCGCGCAGCTTGAGGACGAGGGACGCGTCGTGC
>JANYAG010000065.1 GCA_025361465.1 Gemmatimonadota bacterium | reverse complement strand
CAACGACATCCTGGTGTTCAAGGTGCCCACGCTTCGCAATATCGAGAAGACGGGGCCCTACTTCAATGATGGATCCGTGCCCTCCCTCAACGAAGCCGTTCGCCTGATGGCACACCATCAGCTGGGGAAAGACCTCTCCCTCGCACAGGTACAGTCCATCGTCACGTGGCTTGGGTCGCTGACCGGCGAGCTGCCACTGCGGTATGTCGCATCGCCACAGAAGCCGAGTTGAAGGGAGAACCCTGACAGCGTGTGGGGCATTCTGCTGCCCCACGCGCCCTCGGGGTGTTCCGGCGAACCATTGACGGGGCCTGCCTTCCGCGCGTGATCGCCAACTCAGGTGACCGTGAAGCTGCGCGTGTGCCGCCGTGGACATTCCCGACCGTGAGATCATCCCCAAATCGCCGGGGGGGCGTGTTACTTTTGCTACCCGTGCGACCACGGGGTATCACCGTCATTGTCTAGAGAGGGCGCGATGAAAGTTGGGGTTCCCAAGGAGATCCTGCCCGGCGAACGTCGAGTGGCGGCAACTCCGGATTCAGTGAAGAAGCTGATCAAGCTCGGGTTCGACGTAATCGTCGAGCGGAACGCCGGACTCGCGGCGGGGTTTGACGACGCGTCCTTCGCCGCTGCTGGTGCGACGGTGGCTGACAGCGCCACGACCTGGCGCGGCGACATCATCATCAAGGTGCGTCCACCGATCGATGCCGAGGTTGCCGGGCTCACCGAGAACCAGACGCTCATCAGCTATCTGTATCCGGCCTTCAGCGCCGATCTGGTCACCAAGCTGTCGTCCCGGCGGATCAATGCCCTGGCCATGGATCAGGTGCCACGCATCACTCGCGCACAAAAGGTCGATGCGCTCTCCTCGATGGGAAACCTGTCCGGCTATCGGGCGGTCATCGAAGCGGTGAACGTCATGCAGCGTCCCCTTCGAGGGCAGTCGACGGCCGCCGGCAAGATCCACCCGTGCCGGGTGCTCGTCATCGGTGCCGGTGTGGCCGGATTGGCGGCGATCGGTGCCGCGCGTGCCCTCGGCGCCATTGTGCGGGCGTTCGACACCCGGCCGGCGGTAAAGGACCAGGTGGCCTCGATGGGTGCTGAGTTCCTGGAGGTACAGATCGACGAAGACGGGAGCGGCACCGGCGGCTACGCCAAGGAAATGAGCCCGGCCTTCATCGCCGCCGAGATGGCGCTGTTCGCCGCCCAGGCCAAGGAAGTCGACATCATCGTGACGACCGCGCTGATCCCGGGCCGGCGTGCCCCGATCCTGATCACTGCGGATATGGTGGCCTCGATGAAGCGCGGCTCCGTCGTCGTGGATCTTGCGGCAGAACAGCAGGGCAACTGCGAACTGACCAAGCCCGGCGAGGCGGTGGACGTCAATGGCGTCACCGTGATCGGGTACACGGACCTCCCGTCGCGGATGGCCCAGCAGGCCTCGACGCTCTATGCCACCAACATGGTGCACCTGCTGACGGAAATGGGTGGCGCGGAGAAGTTCACGCTGAGCGAGACCAACGACATCATCCGCCCCATGACGGTGCTGAAGGCGGGCGAGCTGATGTGGCCGCCCCCGAAGCCGGCGGAGAAGCCGGAGCAGGTCACGCCCCATGCCGCCAAGGCCAAGGTGCAAAGTGCCGAGCATGGCCCGCCGGTCGGCGGACGCATGTCGGCGGCTACTCGCTGGGGCCTGCTCGTCGTCGGCCTCGCCCTGCTCGGCATCGGCTTCAACGCGCCACCGACCTTCCTGACGCATTTCACCGTCTTCGTGCTGGCCTGCTTCATCGGCTACCAGGTGATCTGGAGCGTCACGCCGGCCCTGCACACGCCGCTCATGAGTGTGACCAACGCGATCAGCGGCATCATCGTGATCGGCGGCATGATGCAGGTCAGCGGGACTTCAGCGGCAAGTCTCCTGGGTATCGCCGCGATCTTCCTGGCTTCCATCAACATTGTTGGTGGTTTTCTCGTCACGCAGCGCATGCTGAGGATGTTTCACCGGTGACCCCCTCACTTCTTGCAACCGCATATATCACCGCTGGCGTGCTCTTCATCATGAGCCTCAAGGGGCTCTCGCACCCTGAAACGGCGCGCCGAGGCAACTTGTTCGGGGCCATCGGGATGTGCGTCGCCGTGCTGGCGGTCGCCATCCAGGTCGGACTGGCCACCTCCCCGTACGTCATTGTGGCGGTGCTCCTCGCCGCGGCCATCGGTGCCGTCGTCGCGTCGCGCGTCGCGATGACCGCGATGCCACAACTGGTTGCCCTGCTGCACAGCTTCGTCGGTGCGGCGGCGGTTCTGGTTGGCCTGAGCAATCATCTCTCCCCCACGGCGGAGCTCGTGGGCGCCGAAGCGACCATCAATCACCTCGAGACGATCCTCGGGGTCTTCATCGGCGCCCTGACGTTCACCGGGTCGGTTGTCGCCTGGGGCAAGTTGCAGGGCGTCATCCGCAGCAAGCCATTGCTGCTTCCCGGGCGGCACCTGCTGAATGCCGCCATGATCATCGCCTGCGTCTGGCTGGGCGTGGTTGTGGTCGGGGGCGGAGGACCGGCGCTGCCCTCGCTGTCGGCGTTGCTGATCATCACCGCGATCTCCGGGCTGCTCGGCATCCACCTGGTGATGGCCATCGGCGGCGCCGACATGCCGGTGGTGGTCTCGATGCTCAACAGCTATTCCGGCTGGGCCGCGTCGGCCGCGGGCTTCATGCTCTCCAACGATCTGCTGATCATTACCGGCGCGCTGGTGGGTTCGTCGGGCGCGATCCTGAGCTACATCATGTGCCGCGCCATGAATCGGTCGTTCATCTCGGTCATTCTCGGCGGGTTCGGTGGTGAAGAGGGCGCCGCGCCGGCAGGCGGGGCCGTCATGGAAGGCGAGATGGTTGCCACCTCCGCGGAGGAAGTCGCCGAGCTCCTGCGGGACGCGCAGTCCGTCATCATCGTGCCGGGCTATGGCATGGCAGTCGCCCAGGCGCAGCATGCGGTGCGTGAAATTGCCGACATCCTGCGCAGCCGCAAGACGCAGGTGCGGTTCGCCATTCATCCGGTCGCCGGGCGCCTGCCCGGCCACATGAACGTCCTTCTGGCCGAAGCGAACATTCCGTACGACATCGTGCTCGAGATGGACGAGATCAACGAGGATTTCGAGAAGACCGACGTGGTGCTGGTGATCGGCGCCAACGACATCGTCAATCCCAGCGCGCTCGAAGACCCGTCCAGCCCGATCGCCGGGATGCCGGTGCTGCCGGCGTGGGAAGCGGAAGCCTGCATCGTGCTCAAGCGCGGGCGAGGGGCGGGATACGCCGGGGTCGAGAACCCGCTCTTCTTCAAGCCGAAGACGCGCATGCTGTACGGCGATGCCAAGAAGTCGGTCGAGGCGGTCCTCGCACTGCTCAAGGCCTGAGGAGGATCGGCATGAATCGGAGCGTCCTGCTTTCGTCCGCCATGGTGGTGGTGCTTGCCTGCCAGCCCGCGACCCCGGCTCGGACGCCCCCGGGGCCGGAGTTCCTTGCCGCACCCGATTCGGTCATGAGTGCGCTGCCTTTCTCCGAAGCGGTACGCGCCGGAGACTTCCTCTTCGTCGCGGGACAGCTTGGCACCGTCCCCGGCAAGATGGAACTGGTTCCGGGCGGCATTGGCCCCGAGGCGACGCAGGTGCTGGCAAACGTGAAGGCGGTGCTGGAACGGCATGGTGCGTCGATGGGTGCCGTGGTCAAGTGCACGGTCTTCCTGGCCGACATCAAGGAGTGGCCGGTGTTCAACACGATCTATCGCGGCGCGTTCAAGACGCACTTCCCGGCCCGCAGCGCCTTCGCGAGTAACGGGCTCGCCCTCGGAGCCCGAGTAGAACTGGACTGCACCGCTTACGTCCCGGTGGCCCGGCCGTAGCGCGTGGTTCTATTTCGCACCCCTGCCGATCGATTTCGCCACTGGCGGTCTGTTCGAGATCCATCCCGGCGTGGCGTCGCAAATACGCCGCTGAGGGAGCCGCGCTAGGCCGGGCGCAACACCTCGTGCAGTGCGGCCTTCAATTCCGGAAAACGGAAGGTGAAACCCGCTTCCTGTAGTCGCTGCGGGATGACCCGGGCGCTGGCGAGGAGCGCCTCGTCGGCCATCTCGCACAGCGCCATGCGCAGCGCGAACGCCGGAATGGGGACAACAGCGGGACGACCAAGTTCGTGACCAAGGGCGGCCACGAACTCACGATTGCGCGATGGTTCTGGTGCCGTGACGTTGATCGGGCCCGATAGTCCCGGAAGAACGAGGGCGGCGCGGATCATCCCGAGCACATCCGCCATCGCCACCCAGCTGAGCCATTGGTAACCATCACCGAACGGCCCTCCCAGCCCCAGCTTGAATGGTGTCACCATCTTGGCCAGCGCCCCACCGTCGCGCGCGAGGATGACGCCGAACCTGGCATGCACTACACGGATGCCGGCGTCCCGCGCCGAATCGGCCGAGGCCTCCCAGTCTCGCACCAGGTCGGCGAGAAAGCCGTTGCCCGCCTCGGAGGCTTCGTTGAGCACCTCGTCGCCACGATTGCCGTAGAACCCGATTGCCGACGCACAGATGAGGACTGCAGGCGGCGTTGGCTGCGAGGCCATCGCCGAAGCCAGCAGTCGCGTCGAGTCCGTTCGGCTCTGTCGCAGCACTGCCTTTCGATCCGCCGTCCAGCGTCCTTCGGCGAGGCTTTCGCCCGCCAAGTGGATTACCGCATCGACACCCGTCAAATCTGCTGGATTGAGCGTGCCGGCCAGCGGGTCCCAGAGAATGCCGCCGGGAAGGGCGTGCCGTGAGACGGGGATCACCCGATGCCCAGCCGCGCTGAGCACCGGGGTGAGGGCCGACCCAAGCATGCCCGTCGCTCCGGTCACGGCGATTCGCAGTGCGGTCATTGTGGCACCTGGATGGGAGCGGTCACGCCGGGCGTCGCTGCGACTGCGCCGCCTGGATCGGTCCGGCCAAGAGCACATCGGTGGCATGATCACGCGTGATCAATCCGGCCAGGCCGCCATCGGCGTCGACCACCGGCAACGCCTCACGACCACTGGCAAAGAGCCGCTGCAGCGTTCCCTCGAACGAGAAGCCGGCGGGAATCACCAGGTCGCCAACCGCCGGCTGCATCACGGCGGAGACCGGAGCGTGAAGGCCTTGTCGAGCGATGCCGTGGAGCAGGTCATCGCGGGTGAGGGTACCCAGCAACCGGCCCTCGGGCGTGACGATGGGGAAGGCGCGCTGGTCGACAGTCGCCAAGTGGCGAATCGCCTCCTCGATCGTCGTTTCGGGGAGCAGCGACTGGACATCGACGATGGTCAGGCGCTCGGCGGTGAGCTCGGTGCCGGCCTGCCGGCTGCGGATCGCCGCGAACTCCGTTTCGGCCCCGAAGAAGATGAAGACCGCGATCAGGAGGAGCATCGGGCTGTACTGGATGCCGAGATAGGCGAATCCCAGGGCCAGCGCCTGTCCCACGCGCGCAGCGATCTGGGTCCCGCGCAGCAGTCCCAGTCGGCTGGCCAGGGCTGCCCGGAGGACGCGACCCCCGTCCATCGGGAAGGCCGGGATCATGTTGAACCCGAGCAGG
>JANYAG010000013.1 GCA_025361465.1 Gemmatimonadota bacterium | reverse complement strand
GTGATCACCACATCCACGCCGGACGCTGAGCGGCGCAGCGCCGACTTGATCTCGTCGGTGATGTGCGGGATGACCTGCACCGTCCCGCCGAGGTACTCCCCGCGCCGCTCCTTCGCGATCACCGTCTGGTAGACGCGACCCGTCGTGATGTTGTTCTGCTGGGACAGCGCCCGGTCGATGAACCGTTCGTAATGTCCCAGATCCAGGTCGGTCTCGGCCCCGTCCTCGGTGACATACACTTCGCCGTGCTGGAACGGCGACATCGTCCCCGGATCCACGTTGATGTAGGGATCGAACTTGAGCATGGTGACGGACAAGCCGCGTTCGACCAGCAGCCGCCCCAGCGAGGCTGCCGCGATACCCTTGCCGAGCGACGACACCACGCCCCCGGTCACGAAGATGAACTTGGTCGTGCGCGGGGGGACGGTCATCGCGGAGCCTCCACCTGGTCGCGCCACCGGCTCTCGGCAGCAGCAAGGTCGTCTGGCGTGTCGATCCCGGCCGGTGCCGGTCGATCAAGGAGGGCGACGCCGATGGTGAACCCGGCGTCGAGGGCACGGAGCTGTTCCAGTCGCTCGAGCAATTCCAGTGGGGCGGGCGGCAGCGACGTAATGGCCAGCAGGGCCTCGCGCTGGTAGGCATAGACGCCGAGGTGCTGCCACCACCGGGCTCGCGCCAGGTCGACGGAGTCCCGGACGAAGGGAATCGCCGCCCGCGAGAAGTAGAGGGCCCTGCCGTCGGCGTCGCAGACCACTTTCACGCGCATGGGATCGTCGCGCAAGTCGGGATCGAGCGGAGCCGCTGCCGTGCCGATGGCGTCCCCGCCCATCACCCGGGCAATCGAACCGGCCACCGCCTCGGGAGGCATGAACGGCTCGTCACCCTGCAGGTTGACGATCACGTCGTAGTGGGCGAAGTCGGGGCGCCGGGCAACCTCCGCCACCCGGTCGGTGCCGCTCTCATGGTCGGAACTGGTCAGTACGGTTTCGACGTCCCAGGGTCGCAGCGCCGCGACAATCCGTTCGGCGTCGGTGGCGACCACCAGTCGATCCACCCCCCCGACCTCGCGCGCACGTTCGACAACGCGGGCGATGAGGGGTGCTCCGCCCAAGGGCTGCAGCGGTTTGTGTGGGAGACGCGTCGACCCGACGCGAGCGGGAACGACAAGCAGGACGGGCACGACCAAAGCTATAGGAAGGCGGGCCTGCTGTCAAAACTCGTGCCGAAGCCGACGCGAGCGATGCAAGTACTTGGGGAGCAACGGGTTGGCAAGTGGTCGTGCAATGGGAAGAGTCCGTTACCCTGCCAGCCCAACCTTGGAGCGAACACCGGCAAGCATCAGGAAGTTCGTCAGCAGCTGCCTTCCCGAGGGCGTCGCAATGGACTCCGGATGGAACTGCACGCCCCAGATCGGATAAACGCGGTGCCGCATCGCCATGATCTCCTCCCCGGCGGGACGGTCGGCCGACCACGCCAGAACGTCGAGTGACGCCGGAAACCTCTCGCGGGAGACGATCAGCGAGTGGTACCGCATGACCGGCATGGGACTGGGGATGCCAGAGAACAGCCCCGAGCCATCATGGATGATGTCGGTCCCTTTCCCATGCATCTGGCGATCAGCCCGGATGATCTGGCCCCCGAAAGCCTCCCCGATTGCCTGGTGGCCGAGGCAGACTCCCAGGACTGGGAGGCCGGCCTTCCCGGCGGCTAGCACCAGCGGTACGGAGATGCCCGCTTCACCGGGGGTCTTCGGACCGGGAGAAATCACGATCGCGTCCGGGCGCCTGGCCAGCACCTCCGCCACGGTGATCCGGTCGTTCCGCTCTACGACCGGGTCGGTGCCCAGCTCGCCGAAGTACTGGACGAGGTTGTAGGTGAAGGAGTCGTAGTTGTCGAGCACGAAGAGCATCGCAGGTCTCAGCCTCGCGGGTGAAAGCGGTGATGGACGCTGCGAAGGTAATCGCGGTCGACGTGAGTATAGATCTGCGTCGTCGAAAGGTCCGCGTGGCCAAGCATTTCCTGGACCGCCCGCAGGTCGGCGCCACCCTCGAGAAGGTGCGTGGCGAAGGAATGTCTCAAGGTATGCGGGGTGACGCGCTTGGTGATCCCCGCCTGTGCCGCGCGCTTCTTGACGATGCCCCACGCTCCCACCCTCGAGAGCGGTTCTCCGCGGGCGTTCAGGAGCACGCGGCCCTTTGAGGCGCCCCGGTCGAGCACCGACCGGATCTGGTGGAGGTAGACCGACAGCGCCGCGACGACCGCCCGGCCGATCGGCACCAATCGCTCTTTCTTCCCCTTCCCGAACGCCCGCACGAGGTTTTCCTGCAGGAAGAGGTCGCCCAGCCCGAGGTCGCAGAGCTCCGAGACGCGGAGGCCGGCACCATAGGCCAGCTCGAGCATCGCCCGGTCTCGCCACGCCAGCTTTTCGTCAACGCGAGGCGTCTCGAGCAGCCGGGTCACCTCCGCGACTGAAAGTGTCTCCGGCAGGCTGCGCCACCGCTTCGGCGTTTCGAGCCGCTCGCTCGGATCGCGGTCCACCAATCCCTCATTGGCAAGGAAGCCGTACCAGGTGTGGATCGCGGAAATATTCTGGCGGATGGTGGCACCGCTCAACCCCAGGTCCTTGAGCAGAAAGACGAACTCGCGCAGGTGCTGGGTGGTGAGCGACTTCGGCTCGCGAATCCCCTTGCTGGCCGCGTACTCCGCGAGACGACGAAGGTCCCGCTGGTACGCCGCGATCGTGTGCCGCTCGTCCCGGCTTCCAGCGACAAGTGATCGCGGAAGGAGGTGAGATGGAATGCCCGCTGCAGCTCGGCGTCGATCGGCCGTGTCACGACATTGCGCTCCGCGCCCGACGGCGCCGCTGCCAGACGGCAATGGCCAGCACTGCCACCACGGCCAGTGCCGCGATCGCGACACCGCGATTGAGCGTTCCGAGTGCGTGCATCAACTGGTCCCAGTGGTCGCCGAGTTTCGCCGCCAGGAACACCAGGCCGCCGTACCAGAGTGAGGAGGCTGCCACCATCGGAAGAAAGGTGCGCCACGCCCCGAGATGAATCATCCCGGCGAAGGGCGGCACAATGGACCGGAAGCCCGGCAGCAGCCTGCCAATGAAAAGTCCCAGCATGCCGAATCGCTCGTATTCCCGCTGCACGAAGGCCAAGCCGTCGTCCGGCAGCAGCCAGCGGGCCAGGCGGGTGCGGAACAGGGTGCTGGCGTGACGGGCACCGAGGAAATACATCCCCATGGCCGACGTCATGTTGAACAGGATCGTAACGCCGAACACCAGCCACGGCAGGGTCACGCCGCGATGCGCCAGAAACGCTCCGAGCACCACGGCGGTGTCGGCCGGGATGGGCGGGAAGACATTTTCGACCGCAGCGAAGAGCCCGATGACCGTGTAGACAGCGATCGGCGGAAGGCCCGAGAGCCAGGCGATCAGGTGTTCGATCACACGACCGTGAGTGTCACGACCGCCATGACGGCGATCCCTTCACCCCGACCGATGAACCCCATTCCCTCGTTGGTCTTCGCCTTGATGGAGATAGCGCCCGGGTCGACCCCCAGCGCCTCCGCGAGCCGGGCTCGCATCGCATCGACATGAGGCGACAGTTTCGGTGCTTCGGCGATGACGGTGACATCGGCCTGGTTCAGGGTCCAGCCGCCGTGCCGCACCATCGCATGCGCGTCGTGCAGCAGCTGCACCGAGTCCGCGCCCGCCCACGCCGGATCCGAGTCTGGGAAATGGCGCCCCATATCGCCCAACGCCGCGGCGCCGAGGATGGCGTCCGTCAACGCGTGCGCGATCGCATCCGCATCCGAGTGCCCAATCAGGCCCGGGCTGCCGGGAATGGTGATTCCGCCAAGCACAAGCGGCCGGTTGGCATCGAACCGGTGGGAATCGTAGCCGATCCCGATTCGCATCACGCGACGGCCGCGAGCGGCTCTTCGACCATGGAATAGTCCTGACGACGGCGTCGGGGCGTAAGCCCGGCGTCCCGAATGGCGCGCTCCATCTCCTCGATGGTCGCCCGATACGTGGTGCCCGCGGCGGAGACCACGTTTTCTTCCATCATCAGCGACCCGAAGTCGTTCGCCCCGAACCGCAGGGCCACCTGCCCCACCTTCAATCCCATCGTCACCCAGCTGGACTGGATGTTGGGAACGTTGGCGCAGATCAGGCGCGCCATCGCCAGTGTCCGGAGGTAGGTGACGGCGTCGGTCTTGACCTGATGACTCAGTCCAGGGGTGCCCTCGGGTTGCAGCGGCCAGCAGATGAACGCGGTGAATCCGCCGGTGCGCGCCTGGACTTCACGTACGCGGAAGAGGTGTTCGATCCGGTCGGCATGGCTCTCGCCCATGCCGTACATCATCGTCACCGAGGTCTTCATCCCCTGCCGATGCGCCTCCTCCTGCACGCCGAGCCATTCCTCGGTCTGGGCCTTCTTCTTCGCCACGCGTTCGCGAACCGCGTCGACAAGGATCTCCCCACCGCCACCGGGAATCGAGTCAAGTCCCGCGGCGCGCAGCTCGCGCACCACGTCCGGCACGCTCATGCCGAAGCGTTCGGAGAAGAAGACCACCTCCGAAGGGGAAAACCCATGGATGTGGATCGGATGGTTCTGCTTGATGTACCGCATCAGCTCGAGATACCACTCGAACGGGATGTAGGGATTGTGGCCGCCCTGGAGGAGGATCTGGATGCCACCGAGTGCGCGACATTCATCGATCTTCGCGCCAATCTCCTCGAACGACAGCACGTAGCCCTCGGCATGCTTCGGGCGGCGCGCAAAGGCACAGAACTGGCAGTCGGCGACACAGACGTTGGTGTAGTTGATGTTCCGGTCGATGATGTAGGTCACCACCGGGTCAGGGTGAAGCCGCCAGCGCTCCGCGTCGGCCAGGGCACCGAGTTCGAGAAGGGGTGCCTTCTCGTACAGCTCGAGGTAATTGCGGAATTCCGTGCTGTTGCGATCGACCGTCTGCATTCAGGCCGCCGTGAGAAAGGTCAGGGAGCCGTCGGGTACCAATCCGTCGCTGGCGAGCTTCCCGAAGAACTCGGTCAGCCCGGCGAGGTGGCGGTAGGACAGCTCGTAGTCGAGGTCACCGAGGTACGCGCGGCAGGTTGGCAACGGGATGCCGGTGCGCGCCGCCGATTCCTCGGCGATCAGGTCGAGGTGACCCACCCCCCAGCTCCGCGATTCGAGCAACCGTTGATGCAGCGCCAGCGCGTGGGAGCGGTCGGCGTCGTGCCTGGCTGCCCAGACGGCGAAGACAAAGGGGAGCCCAGTCCACGCGTGCCAGGCGGCACCGAGATCCTCACAGACCGGGTAGCGGCCGCTCGCCCTGAGGTGGAGCGCCGCATCACCGATCACCAGCACGGCGTCGTGGGGCAAGGCCTCGAGCGCGGCGAGGTCGCTGGCCTCGGCGCGGGCAGTCGCGAAGTGCGGCTGCACCTGCCATACATGCCGGCACAGCAGTTCGAGCAACAGCACCGAAGTGCGCGACGATGCCGTGCGGAGCACCGTCGCCCCATGGAGATCGCCGACCGGTCGCTTGCTGAATAGTGCCACGCTATGCACCGGGCCGTCGCAGGAGATCGCCAGGTTCGGCAGCAGGTGGTAGAGGTGGGCGGCGCGGGCATACTCGACGGCTGACACCGCACTCACATCCAGCTCGCCGGCGGCGAGAAGGTCATTGAGTTCTGCGGCAGTCGCGGTCACGATCGCCGCATCGCACGGCACGATCCCCCGGTCGATCCCGGCGAAGACCGGTGCCGTGTTGATCCAGGGCAATCTCCCCAGTCTCATGCGGCGTGTACCACCGGCAGCCCCGGCCGCTGGTGGCTGCCGCCCCGGGGGATGACAAGGTCGCTGAAGTCATCCCGGATCGGCTGATAGAGGGAATCACGACGCCGGCGCCCTCACCGAGATGCAGCTCCCGTACGAGGGGCTCGTGGCGCTGATCCGGGACGCGGGGAAGGTGCCCGTCGAGCGTGATTCCCTCTATCAGCCGATCCGGGATGACTTCAGCGACCTTGTCATCCCCCGGGGCGGCAGCCACCAGCGGCCGG
>JANYAG010000363.1 GCA_025361465.1 Gemmatimonadota bacterium | reverse complement strand
CCGCGGCCGAGGCCGCCGAAGCGTTCGGTGTGAAGGTCTATACCGTGGGCGTTGGCACCGAAGGCGAGGCGCGCATCCCGACGGGGCTCAGCTCCAGTGGCTACCGGTATGAGATGCTGCCGGTGCGGATTGACGAGGCGCTGCTCACCGATATCGCGACCCGGACCGGCGGGAAGTACTTCCGCGCCAAGGATTCCCAGGCGCTCGCACGCATCTTCCAGCAAATCGATCGCCTGGAGCGCACCCAGGTGGACATGGTGCGCTACACCCAGACCGATGAGCGCACCATGCCGTTCCTTGGCGTGGCGCTGGTCCTGCTGGCGGCGGAACTCTTCATCAGTGGGTCGATTGTGGTGAGGGTGCCGTGATCGTGGATCGGCTGCCGGTCCTGATCGCGGCGCCGTGTGTTGCGGCGGGTGTCACGATGCTGGCCGTGCTGGCCCGCCGTCGTCGCCTCCGCTCCGCGGCGGCCTGGTCGCGCACGCTGGGGGCGACGGCGGCATCCTTCGGGCGACGCTCTCCTGCGATGCTCGGGACCGTGGCGCTGCTGGCGGGCGTCGCGCTGGCAGGCCCGCGCTGGGGAACCACGATCAAATCCACTGACTCCCGCGCGATCAACGTCGCCATCGTAATGGATGTCTCCCGATCCATGCTGGCTCAGGACGTCGCGCCGGATCGCCTGCTGCGGGCGAGCGGGCTGGCGCGCCGGCTGGTGCAGGACCTCCGTGGCGATCGGATGGGCCTGGTGGCGTTTGCTGCCCGGGGCTATCTGCTCTCGCCATTGACCCTCGACCAGAGCGCCCTGGCGGTCCAGCTCGACGCCCTCGATCCCGACATGGTGAGCGAAGGCGGCTCGGGCGTGGCCTCGGCCCTCAACGCGGCGCGGGAGATTCTCTCCGCCGCCAAGGAGGGAGGCGATCGGGCGATCGTGCTCTTTACCGATGGCGAGAGCTTCGAAGATCCTGACGCGCTGCGGGCGGCTGGCACGGCGTTGCGGCGAGACCGCATCTCTCTCAGCGTGGTGACGATTGGCGACATCCGGGGTGCGAAGATTCCGGAAGCCGGCGGTGGTTTTCATCGGGATGGCAAGGGCGATGAAGTTGTCACGGTGCGCCGAGATGACCTGATGAAGCTGGTAACCGACGCAGCCGGTGGCGTCCTGATCACTCCGACCTCCCCGGACCCGGTCGGCGAGGCGCGGCGGGTGCTCAGTCGGCTGGCCCGAGCCCCCGCCTCTGATCGCACGGCATCCACCTTGGTACCACGCGGCTGGATCTTCGCCCTGGCCGCCGCCCTGATCCTGCTGCTGCAGACCATGACGCATCGCAGCGCGGCCCTGATTGCCGTTGCGCTCACGTTCGGCCTGGGGACCGCAGCGGCCCAGCGACCGTCCGCTGGCAGTCGCTACATCACGCGGGGCGACAGCGTGCATGCCAACACAGCGTTCGCTGTCGAGGCGCGCCGACTCGGGAGCGACACCGCCTGGTACAATGCAGGGACCTCCGCGTTGGTTGCGGGTGACCTGCCGAGTGCGGTCGCTGCGCTGCAGCGGGCGAGCACCTCGCTCGATCCGGAGCTCAGGCGGCGCGCGCTCTACAATCTGGGCACCGCATTGCTGCAGCAGGCGCGACATGACTCGACCAGGCGTGACACCTTGTTGCGGGCGGCCTCGTCACAATTGCAGTCCGCACTGCGCCTCGATCCGACGGACCGGAACGCCAAGTTCAACTACGAGCTGGCGCGCCGCCTGCAACCGCCGCCGCCACCCAAGCCACCGCCGAGCAGCGGCGGCCGGGGCCAGCCCAAGCCCGATCCGTCGAATCGTGCCCGGAGTGGCATGACCCAGGCTGAGGCGGAACAGGTGCTGACGGCCATGGAACGTGCCGAACGCAACACCCGGCTGGGCCTGAACACGCAGCGACCGGTCGCCCGTTCGCAGCTGGGGCCGGACTGGTGATCACCGCAGCCCTGTTGCTGTCACTCGTGGCTCAGGACCCGGCGCAGAGTCTTCCGGCGCGCGCGCGCGCCATGCTGGCGACGTTCCCGCCGCCCAGGGAAGGGGCGGTCATGGTCACCACGCGCTTCTCGAAAGACTCCGTCTGGATCGGTGAACAGGTCGAACTGCTCACCGCCGCATGGTTTCCCGAGGAGCTGCGATCACGGTTGCGACGTTCACCCACGTTGAGCGCCCCGTCATTGAGTGGGCTCTGGAGCATTCAGTCCGCGAATCTGCCCGTGCTCGCAGAGACCCGGCGCGTTGGGCGGCAAGTGTACGCGATCTACGTCCAGTACCAGACGCTCTTTCCACTCGGGGCCGGGCGCGTCGACGCACCGCCGGCCGTGTTGAGCTACTCGGTGCCGACCTCCTCCTCGTTCTTCGCCCCCGAGGATCGCAAGAGTGTCCTGTCTCGTACCGCCACGCTGGTGGTGCGGCCGATCTCGCCTGTCCTGGCGGCGGCGGTCGGGAGTGGTCCGACGGCCAGTGACATGCGCATCGCGTGGCTCGGCCCGGCCACCGCCTTGCGCGTCGGCATCCCGGCGACCGTCGAATTGCTCGTGAGCGGCACAGGGAACATCGCGCTCTGGCCCGCGCCCGAGATCGAGTGGCCTGGAGGGCTGCGCGTCTATCCGGAGCGCACCACTGAGCGCCCGCGTGTTTCGGGCGGACGGCTCGGTGGCGAGAAGCACTTTCGCTTCACGGTGGTCTCTGACAGCGCAGGAGTCTTCGCGTTGCCAAGGGTGCGATATCCGTATTTCGATCCTGCCACCGTGACGGCCGTCCTGGCCCAGGCCAGTTCCTTTCCGCTGCCGGTCTTGCCGGCCCTCCGCGGAGCACCTCGGCCGACTCCGCCGATCGTGACTGGTGTGCCCGGCGTGCCGTTGGCATCGCAGATCGTCAGCCGGGCCTGGCCGCTGCTGCTGCTGTGCGGTCTCGCGCCCGTGGCCTGGTTGCTCTGGCGGCGACGTCGACCGCGCGGGCAGCGGGCGGCGTCGCCGGTGCCGGATGCCGAGAGTGAACTCCGCGCGCTGCTGCACGAGCCGACGGATGCTGGACCGGAGCGCGTGGCCGCCGCATTGCGGCATCGCGGCATTCCGCGGAGTGACGCCGAGCAGTTGCACCGTTGGCTCGTCGCGGTCGCCCGCCGGCGGTACGGTCCTTCGGGCGGCGAATCGCCGGCGGCGCCCGCGATCATCACCGAGGTGTTGCGACGGCTGCGTCGCGGTGGTGCGATCGCCGGGCTGCTCCTCGTGCTGACCGGACACCTGTCCGCCCAGGCGAATGAGGCGGCCGAGCGATTCCGCGCCGGCGATTTCGCGGGCGCCTCGGAGCGATTCGCCGCCGTGGTGGAGCGCACTCCCGATGCAGCGGCTGCGTGGCGTGATCTCGGCTCGGCGCGCTGGATGAGCGGCGATGATGCCGGCGCTGCGACCGCCTGGCTCCACGCCTTCGCCCTTGATCCGCGCGACCCGCTGCTGCGCGACGTCTGGCGCCGCAATACCGCGATCCCGGCGGAGGTGCGTGACCTTGCCCCGAGCATTCCGGTGAGTGGCGACGAGTTGTGGCTGGGGGCACTGGCCTGCTGGCTGCTGGCCTGGGGCATCGGGACCACGACGAGGTTCCGCCGCGTTGGGGTTGCCCTGGGAGTGCTCGCCGTCGCGGCGGTTGGCATCGCGGGATTGCGGCGGTACCAGGCCGCGCGTCCGCGAGCCCTTCTCAGGGTCGGGGCGGGGTATCTGGTGTCCCCGGTGCCGAACGCCCCGGAGCTGGGCAGCGCCCCGGGGTGGACGCTGATCGACGTCGCGCGGCAGCGCGCCGGATGGGTGCTGGCGGTGATGCCGGATGGTCGGCGCGGATGGCTGCCCGTCTCGGCGATCGCCCCGCTGGCCCCGCTAGATTGAAGGGATGCCCGCCCGCACGACCCGTCGTATCGCCATTCTCCCTGATGCCGTCGCGAACCAGATCGCGGCCGGCGAGGTCGTGGAACGCCCCGGCTCCGTCGTCAAGGAACTGGTGGAGAATGCCATCGACGCCGATGCGCGCCATGTCCGGGTGGCCGTTGAGAACGGTGGCAAGACGCTGATCGAAGTTGCCGATGACGGCATCGGGATGCACCGCGACGACGCGATGCTGGCGCTCGATCGTCACGCCACGAGCAAGATCCGAGCGACGCAGGATCTGGTCGGAATTGCGACCTTCGGATTTCGCGGCGAGGCGCTCCCGGCGATTGCTTCGGTCTCCCGGTTCACGATGCTGACAGCGGATGGCGACGGTGCGGGCACCGAAATCACCGCCGCGGGCGGCCGCATTGACCAGATGCGGGAGGCGGTTCGGCAACGCGGTACCACCATCACCGCGCGCGCACTGTTCTTCAATACGCCGGCGCGGCGCAAGTTCCTTCGCTCCGCGGCAAGCGAGGCGCGCAACGTCTGGGACACCGTCGCGACATTGGCGCTTGCCCATCCTGAAGTGGGATTTGAACTCACCCTTGATGGTCGCGAGCGATTGAACGTTGCGGCGGGGCAGGCACCGGAAGAGCGCCTTGCCGCGGTGTGGGGACGGGAACTCTCGCGCACGTTGCTGGCCGTCGACCAGGCGGTCGGCGGCGTCCATGTCGTGGGCTTCACGCAGCGTCCCGCCGACGCGCAACCCACGGGCCGGCGGAGCCAGCTCTTCGTCAACGGCCGTCCCTTTCGCGATCACTTTCTGGTGCGTGCGGCGGAGGCGGGGTATCGCGCCGCGATCCATCCCGGTGACCGGCCCTCGCTCTTCCTTGACCTCCGCCTCGATCCAGGCGAGGTCGATGTCAACGTGCATCCGGCCAAGCTCGAGGTGCGCTTCCGCAATCGTTTCGCGGTCGAGCGCGCCATTGAGGAGGCCATACGCCAGGCACTCGGCGGACTGGCATCGGCGGCCCATCTTGGCGATGCGCCACTGCCCGCCACCTTCCCGTCCTGGCCCCCGCCCACTCGCGCCATCGAGGCGCCAGCCGACTTCTTCGCCTCGCCGGACGGGGCGGCCTCGGTGGCATTCACGGAACGCACGGCACCGGCCGCACCGGACGCGGGTGAATGGTCCGCCCCGGTGCTGCAGCTCGCCGATACCTATCTCTGCTATGACTCGCCGGACGGTCTGGTGATCGTTGACCAGCACTCGGCGCACGAGCGTGTCCTTTACGAGGACGTGATGACCCGCCTCGCGCGCGAAGGGTTGCCGGCCCAGCGCCTGCTCCTTCCGATCACGGTCGAGCTCACTGATGAGGAACTCGATGTCGTGGCTGAACACGGCGAGGCACTTCAGCGAATTGGTTTCGAGGTGGAAGCGTTCGGGGGGCGCACGGTGGCGATTCACGGGGTGCCGAATCCGCACCTGCGGTTCGATGCCGCGAACTGCTTCCGGGACATGGTGGCCGACTTGGCGCGCGGACGGTTCGGTGGCTGGTCCAACCGCCTTGAGCGGTTCGTCGCCACCTATGCCTGCCATGCCGCCGTGAAGGCCGGGCAGCCACTTGACGACCGCTCCCGCCGCGAATTGCTGGTGCGCCTCTTTGCGTGCCAGCTGCCGCCGCACGATGTGCACGGCCGGTCCACGATCGTGCAGCTGCCGCGCGAAGAGCTGGAGCGTCGTTTTGGCCGACGATAGGACGCCGATCCTCGTCGGCCCGACCGGGGTCGGGAAGACGGCCGTCGCGCTGGCGCTCGCGGCGCAGTGGCCGATTGAAGTCATCTCCGCCGATTCCCGGCAGGTGTATCGCGGGCTCGACATCGCGACGGCCAAGCCCTCGCCGCGTGAGCTCCAGCGGTTGACCCATCACATGATCGACCGCGTCTCGCCAGGGGAGCGCTTCAGTGCCGGACGATTCGCGCTCGAGGCCGCGGAGGTGATCGCGGATGTTCGCGCGCGTGGTCGTCTGCCCCTGGTCGTCGGGGGAACCGGACTGTATGTCAAGGCGTTAGTCGAGGGACTGTTTCATGAGCCGCCGCTCGATCGCCCTCGGCGGGAGCGACTGGCGCTCTACACGGCGACGCTCGATCGCCCGACCCTCGTCCGCTGGGCCTCGCGCCTCGATCGGGCATACGCCTTGGCGGGAGGTCGGCAACGAGCGGCCCGGGCGATCGAGATTGCGCTGCTGACCGGTCGGTCGCTTTCGTGGTGGCAGCGGTCGGCGGAAACGCAGGGAATCGTCCGTCCCTGGACGGTCCGGCTGACGGTGCCTCGGCCGGTCCTCCACCAACGGATCCGCGCGCGCGCCGAGGAAATGGTGCGCCGCGGCCTGCTCCAGGAGGTGGCGGCGGCGCTCGCCGACGGGGCGCCGCCAGATGGCCCCGGGATGGACGGCATCGGGGTGCGCGAAGCCGTGGCGGTGCTGCTCGGGACGCTTCCGCGCGATCAGCTGGTCGAATCGATCGTGCTCGCCACGCGGCAATACGCCAAACGACAGGAAACCTGGTTCCGCCACCAGGTGCGAGGTGACGTGCTCACCCTGGATGCCACGCGACCGCCGGACGAACTTGCCGCGGTCATCATCGCCGCATGGGAGCAGAAGAGCGGATGAGAATCGGGATCACCTGTTACCCAACCTACGGCGGCTCCGGTGCCGTGGCGACCGAGCTCGGGCTGGACCTCGCCCGGCGCGGACACGAAGTGCATTTCATCACCTATCAGTCGCCGTTCCGCCTGCGGGAGTATGCCGAACGGGTGTACTTCCACGAAGTCGATACCACGATGAGTCGGTATCCCCTGTTCGACCACTATCCGTACACGCTGGCGCTGGCGTCGCGGCAATACGAGGTCGCGCTGCAGGAGCGTCTCGAACTGCTGCATGTGCACTACGCCATTCCTCATGCGACCACTGCGTTTGTGGCCCGTGAGATGCTCGCCAAGGAGCACCCGATCAAGGTGATCACGACCCTGCACGGTACCGACATCACCCTGGTCGGCCAGGAGGCGTCCTTTTACGCCATCACCAAGTTCTCGATCGAGCGGTCGGACGGCGTCACCGCCGTCTCGCAGTTCCTCAAGGACGAGACGTATCGGGCGTTCGGTCCGGTCGGCTGCGACCTGACCGTCATCCCGAACTTCGTGAACCTGGTGGAGTACTCGCCAGCAGTGGCGGCCTCGCGCGAGTCGCTGGCGCCGGCGGATCACAAGTTGCTGGTGCACATTTCGAACTTCCGCGAGGCGAAGCGGGTCAAGGATGTGGTGCGCATCTTCGCGCGCGTGCGACGCGCCATGCCCGCGACCCTCGTGATGGTGGGTGATGGTCCCGATCGCGGCGATGCCGAGGTCGAGGCTCGCGATCTCGGGGTGGCGCAGGACGTCCGGTTTCTCGGCCGGCTCGATACCGTGGCGCCGCTGCTGGCGGCCGCGGACATGTTCGTCCTGCCGTCCCAGACGGAGTCGTTCGGGCTCGCGGCGCTTGAGGCGATGGCATGCGGGACGCCGGTGGTCGCCGCCCGGACGGGCGGATTGCCGGAGTTGATCGTCGATGGAGTGGATGGCATTCTCGAGCCGGTGGGTTCGGTGGAAGCCATGGCGCGGCGTGCGGTGGACGTTCTCCGTGACCCGGCGCGTCACGCCCAGATGCGGGAAGCGGCCCGGGCCCGCGCCGCGAACTTCTCCTCCGAGGTCATCGTGCCGCAATACGAGGCCTACTATCACCAGGTCCTGGGGCGCTGATGGTTCCGCCCCTGCTGATTGCGCTCCTCCTCGGCCTCGTCGAGGGAGCCACGGAGTTTCTCCCCATCTCATCCACCGGGCACCTGATCATCGTGGGTTCCCTGCTGAACTTCCGGGGAGAACGCGCCGCAACGTTCGAAATCGTCATTCAGCTCGGTGCGATCCTCGCCGTCATCTGGCACTATCGGCGCACCCTGGTCGGGATGCTGGCGCACTGGGCCGGCAACCCGTCCGAACGACGTCTGCTGGTGTCGCTGGCCCTCGCGTTCACTCCGGCCGCCGTGGTTGGGCTGCTGCTGCACCACTGGATCAAGGCCGCGCTCTTCAATCCCCTCACCGTGGCCACGACGCTCGTGCTCGGCGGTGTGGTGATGCTGTGGATCGAGGGGCGGCGGCCGTCCTCCACGACCGGCGACGTGAGGGAGATGTCCCTTCGGCAGGCGGTCGGCATCGGGCTCGCACAGGTGCTTTCCCTGATCCCGGGGACGTCGCGCGCGGCCGCGACCATTCTCGGTGGGTATGTCCTCGGTCTCACCCGGCCGGCCGCAACGGAATTTTCCTTCCTCCTCGCGATCCCGACCATCGTCGCGGCCACCGGGTACGATATGCTGAAGAGCCGGGCACTCTTCAGCGCCGCCGACCTGCCGATGTTCATGATCGGGCTCGTCGTCTCCTTTGTCTCCGCGCTGCTGGTCATTCGCGGATTCCTCCGCTTCGTCGAGCGGCACTCCTTTCGCGGCTTTGCCTGGTACCGCATCGGCGTCGGCGGGGTGCTCTTCCTGATGTTCGCCCTCGGACTGATGCGGGGCGATGCCAGCTGACCTGATCCGTTTGGCCGAGGTTTCCAGCACGATGGAGACCGCGCATGCCTTGGCTGCCAAGGGGGCGGATCACGGCACCGCCGTCCTCGCGGCTCGCCAGACGGAAGGGCGGGGCACCCGGGGTCGTGCCTGGGCGTCCGGCGTCGGTGGCCTGTGGTGCTCGATGGTCACCCGCCCCCGGCGGACAGATGCGCTCGAGGCCCTGTCGCTTCGGATCGGACTGGCGCTCGCGGCGGTCATCGAGCTGGCAGTGCCAGCCTTGCCGCGGCTCGGGATCAAGTGGCCCAACGATCTGTTGCTCGATCACCGGAAACTCGCCGGCATCCTCTGCGAGGCACACTGGAGCGGCGACCGCTGTCAGTGGGTCGTCATCGGGCTCGGAGTGAACGTGGCAAACGTCCTGCCCGATGAGCTTCGTGCCACCGCCGCCCGGCTGGCCGATTGGGCCCCAGCAGTGACTGTTGACACGCTGGCGGCGAAGGTGATCGCGGCGATCGCCCTGACCACTCGCGATGCGGGGCCGCTGACCGCCACGGAGCTCGCCGCCTTCGCCCGGCGGGATGCCCTGACCGGTCAACGGCTCACAGCGCCGTGGCTGGGGACCGCCGAGGGGATCACGGCCAGCGGCGCTCTCCGCGTCCGAACCGACAGTGGTCCGATCCACGAAGTGATCGGTGGGGTGGCCTCGACCCCCCTCTGAGGCAAGATTTCCCCCATGCTCCTCGCACTCGACATCGGCAATACCGAGGTCACGGTCGGTCTCTTCCTGGGTCAGGAACTCCGGGGCCACTGGCGGATGACCACCACGGCGGAACGGACCCCGGATGAATGGGCCGTC
>JANYAG010000336.1 GCA_025361465.1 Gemmatimonadota bacterium | reverse complement strand
CATGAACGAAATGCGTGTAGCCAGCATCGCGTTGGCGGCGTACTTGGTCACCTCGGCCGAGGGGATATCCATGAAGAGAATCGGCGATCCCGACCGCACATAGGGCGAGTAGAGTTCGCGGAGCAGCTCCTCGGCCCGCGGGTCATCGACACCAAGCACGACGCGATCCGGCTTCATGAAGTCGTCGATCGCCGCGCCTTCCTTGAGGAACTCGGGATTGGATGCCACCGCAAAATCCGTCGACGTCACCGCCTTGATGGCGGCACGCACCTTTTCCGCCGTTCCGACCGGCACGGTCGACTTGGTCACCACCACCTTGAAGCGGTCGAGATGCGATCCGATCGTGGTCGCCACGTCCAGCACATGTTGCAGATCGGCCGAACCATCCTCGCCCGGTGGCGTGCCCACGGCGATGAAGACCACATCACCGTGCTGGACCGCGGCGACCAGGTCGGTGGTGAAACGCAGCCGACCCTCCGCCACGTTTCGGGCCACAATCGGCTCGAGGCCGGGTTCATAGATGGGCAGCTGGCCGCGCAACAGGCCGCTGATCTTGGCCTCGTCACGATCGGCGCACACCACGTCGTTGCCGGTTTCCGCGAAACAGGCCCCGGCCACGAGACCGACGTACCCCGACCCGATCACGGTGACGCGTGTCATGGCACCTTCGCCAGGACGTTGCGGGTATCAACGACAATCGACGCCGTCCGCTTCACCAGAGCCCAGTCGATGGACGCGTGGTCGGTCACGATCAGCACGGCATCGGTGGCCTTGAGCGACGCCTCGGTCAGCGGCTCTGAGTGGAAATCAAGGCCACCCTCCGAGAACCGTGCCACATACGGATCGTGGTACGACACCTCGGCGCCATACTGGTGCAGCAGCAGGAGGATGTCGAGCGCCGGGCTCTCGCGGAGATCGCTGATGTCCCGCTTATAGGCGACTCCCAGCACCAAGACCTTCGCGCCCTTGATCGACTTGCGGCTTTCGTTGAGCTTGTCCATCAACTTGCGCACCCAGAACATCGGCATTTCGCTGTTCAGTTCGCCGGCAAGATCGATAAACCGCGTTTTATAGTTGAGGCCGCGCATCTTCCAGGCGAGGTAGTGCGGGTCGATCGGGATGCAATGCCCACCGAGCCCGGGGCCCGGCAGAAACTTCATGAAACCGAATGGCTTCGTCGCGGCCGCGTCAATCACCTCCCAGACATCGACGCCCAGCTTGTCGCAGACAATCGCCATCTCGTTGACGAGTCCGATGTTGACACTGCGGAAGGTGTTCTCGAGCAGCTTCACCAACTCGGCCGCTTCAGTGGTCGACACCGGCACCAGCGTGTCGATCGCGGGCGCGTACATGGCACAGGCGACCCGGTGACAATCGCGGGTAATCCCGCCGACGACCTTGGGCGTGTTCTTGGTCCCGAACGTAGTGTTCCCCGGGTCCACGCGTTCTGGGGAGAAGGCGAGAAAGAAGTCTTCTCCAACCTTCAGGCCCGTGCTCTCCAGGGCCGGAAGCATGATTTCCCGAGTGGTCCCAGGATACGTGGTGCTCTCCAGGATGATGACTTGGCCGCGGTGCAACGTGGTCTTGACCGTCTCGGTCGCGGCGACGATGTAGGAGACGTCCGGGTCCTTTTGCTTCGAGAGCGGCGTAGGAACGCAGATCGATATCGCGTCAACCTCCTTGAACCGGGAGGCATCCGTGGTCGCCTCGAACAAGTTCGCGGCGCGCAACTCAGCGACCTCGCGATCGGAAACATCCTTGATATGGGACTTGCCGGCATTCAGCCCGTCGCACACCCCCTGCAGAATGTCGTATCCGATCACCTTGAAGCCGGCCCGCCCGAGTTCGACCGCGAGCGGCAAGCCGACATATCCGAGTCCGACAATCCCGAAGGTGATTTCGCGCCGGCCAGCGCGCTGGATCAGTTCGTCTGCTAGTGTCATCGATCGCACTCCGCGTAAATCGAGAAATCCCAGGAGGGTGCCAGTCGTTCAGCCACCGTCAGCAGCCAGTCAACCCCGCCCCCTGGCTCCCCGGGCAGAGATGCTGCCTGCGGAGCGCAGGAAGCGGGCCACGTCAACCGTAGAACTCCCGGATCGCCTGGATCACCTCGTCCTGCTGCCCCTCGGTGAGTTCGGGATAGATCGGGAGTGAGAGCACCTCGGCCATCGCCCGCTCCGTGACCGGTAGCGCGCCGAGCTGATATCCGAGATGGGCAAAGCACTCCTGGAGGTGGAGGGCAATCGGGTAATAGATCATCGAGGCGATGTTGCGCGCCTGGAGATGCGCCCGCAGCTCGTCGCGCCGATCGACGCGAATCGTGTACTGATGGAAGATGTGCTCGTTCGCCGGGTCGCTCACCGGTGCCCGAACCGGGCCAAGGCCCTCGAAGGCTGCGGTGTACCGGGCTGCGCGCGCGCGTCGGCCGGCGCTCCATCCGGCCAGGTGGGGCAGCTTGGCAAGCAAGACAGCCGCCTGCATCGAGTCGAGCCTGGAGTTGATGCCGACCTCGTCGTGGTGGTACTGCTTGGCACCGCCATGCAGGCGCAGCCGGCGCAACCGGTCCGCGAGGGCGTCATCCTGGGTCGTGACCAGGCCACCATCGCCCCAGCCACCGAGGTTCTTGGTCGGGAAGAAGGAAAAGGTGCCGACCGTGCCCATCTCGCCGGCCATTCGCCACGCGCCGCCAACCTTCCGCCGTGCACCGATCGCCTGCGCCGCATCTTCAATCAGGGCGATGCTGTGCTTCGAGGCGATCGCCGCGAGCTGTTCCATGGGCGCCATCTGCCCATAGAGATCGACGGCCACGATCCCGCGGGTGCGGGCCGTGATCGCTGATTCCACCCGCGCGGGATCGATGTTGAAGGTCGCCGCATCGATGTCCACGAACACCGGTGTCCCCCCGGCATTGTGAATTGCGCCGGCGGTGGCAAAGAAGGTGAAGGCGGTGGTGATGACCTCGTCCCCGGGGCGCAGGTCGAGCGCCCGGAGCGGCAGCAGAAGCGCGTCCGTGCCGGAGGCGCAGGCAATGCCGTGCCGAGCGTGGGAGAGCGCCGCAACTTGCCCTTCCAGCTCGACGATCTCCGGGCCCATGATGAATTGCTGGCGCTCGACGACGTCCATCATCCGGGCGAGCACCTCGTCCTTGATGACCCGGTATTGGGCCTTGAGGTCCAGCATTGGCACGCTCACAACATCACCCTTCCAGAGGAGAAGAAGACCCCACCCAAGTGCAAGTCAGGGTGCAAGTTAGCCACGGCTGGACGGCGGGACAATCTGGCGGAGCTTTCCGTCCGTTTCCTGATAGCCCGCGCCGCACTCCGGGCACGTGGCCTGGCCGTCCCGCAACTGCAAACGGACGCCACATTGGCAGACCCAGCCTACGCGCCGCGCCGGAACGCCGAGCATCAGGGCAAAGTCCGGAACGTCGCTCGTCACCACCGCCCCGGCTCCCACGAACGAGTACAGCCCGAGCGTGCTGCCGCAGACAATCGTGGCGTTTGCCCCGATCGTCCCACCCCGTCGCACGACCGTGGCGCGATACTCATGCTTCCGCGACACATGACTCCGGGGATTATTGACGTTGGTGAACACGCAGCTGGGCCCGCAGAAGACATCGTCTTCGAGGACAACGCCCTCGTAAATCGAGACATTGTTCTGGATCTTGACGTTGTTGCCGATACGGGTGCCGGGCATCACGACGACGTTCTGCCCGAGATTGCAGCGTTCCCCGATCACGGCGCCGGCCATGACATGGGAGAAGTGCCAGATCTTGGTGCCACTGCCGATCACCGCCCCGTCATCGACATAGCTCGATTCGTGGACAAAGACATCGGTCATGAGCATTCCCCAAGCACCCGGTCATCGGTCGCCACGGGAAATGGGTGCCTCTCCCGGACGACGGCGAGCTCAACGAACGTGCTACGCGATCGTCCCGTCGCGTCGGATCAGTTTCAGTTCGGGCTCGAGCCGGACACCCCAGCGCTCCTGCACACGGTCCCTGACGGCGGTCACCAACTGCACGACGTCGGCAGCAGTTCCCCCGCCGACATTGACGAAGTAATTGGCATGCATCGCCGAGACTTCGATGCCGCCGACGCGCAAACCCTTGAGCCCCGTCGCCTCGATGAACTGGCCGCTGGTGCGCGGACCGTGCTCCGCGGGCGTCGCCGACCGATCCGGGTTCTTGAACACGCTGCCGCAGCAGGGCTGATTGAACGGGGTCACTTCGCGGCGCCATGTGTACAGCCCATCGGTTTCTTCCTCGAGACGCGCCGGGTCCTCCGCCGCAAGTGCTACCGTGGCGGCCAGCACCACGACCCGCCCCAGGGCACTCCGACGGTACGCAAACCCCGCCTCGACAGCCAGGAC
>JANYAG010000275.1 GCA_025361465.1 Gemmatimonadota bacterium | reverse complement strand
GTGCTGCTCGGCGGGGTGCCAGGGGTGCCGCCCGCCAAAGTCGTCATCATCGGTGGTGGCGTCGTGGGCATCAATTCGGCGAAGATGGCGGCCGGACTGGGTGCCAATGTCACGATCCTTGACAATTCCCTGGATCGGCTTCGGTACCTCGACGATGTGCTTCCAGCCAACGTCAACACCGTGTTCTCCAACCGGCACAACATCCTTGATGCGGTGAAGGATGCCGACCTGATCATCGGTGCCGTCCTCATCCCCGGGAAGAAGGCGCCCCACCTGATCACCCGCGAAGACCTGAAGGCGATTCCCGACGGCTGCGTCATTGTCGATGTGGCGGTGGACCAGGGCGGTTGTGTCGAGACGATCAAGCCAACGACGCACGAAAACCCGACGTACTTCGTCGAAGGGGTGCTCCATTACGCCGTGGCAAACATGCCGGGTGCCGTGCCGCGGACTTCCACCCTTGCGCTGACGAATGCGACACTACCCTACGCCGTGAAGCTATCGAACCTGGGCTGGAAGGAAGCCTGTCGCCAGGATGGGGCGCTCAAGCTCGGCTTGAACATCGTAGCCGGCAAGATCGTCTATGCCGGTGTGGCCGAGGCGTTCGGCTTGCCGTCCACCGACGTTGATACCGTTCTGTAGGTGACCGCCGCCGTCGAGCTCCTCGTCACGCGCCTTCCGCATGGCGAGGGGCTCCCCCTGCCGACGCGCGCCACGCCTGGTGCGGCCGGCATGGACGTGGTGGCGGCGGTGGACGTGGTCATCCCGGCCGGCGGCCGAACCCTGGTGCCAACCGGCTTCTCAGTGGCGGTGCCGGACGGGTATGAACTGCAAATGCGACCGCGGTCGGGCCTCGCCCTGAAGCACGGGGTGACCCTCCCCAACGCGCCCGCCACGGTGGACAGTGACTACCGTGGCGAGCTCCAGGTCATCCTGATCAACCACGGCATGGGACCGTTCGAGGTCCACCGGGGTGACCGAATCGCCCAGCTGTTGGTTCAGCGGGTCGAGCGAGTCGAATTCAGGGAGGTGGCCCAGCTGCCACCGTCCAGCCGCGGTGCCGGCGGCTTCGGAAGCACCGGCACCTAACCCGCGAGCGCCCGCTCATTGGATCTTGTGAGCGGGCGCTCACTTTTTATCGCCTCCAATCGTCTTCAATCGAGGACCTCCAACTCCGCATCCCGCAATGCGTTGCGCCTTGCCGTGCCCGAAGCGTACCCTTAAACTTGGCCGCAACGACTCTCCGGCGGCTCGCATCGTGAAACTCCCGAACTTCGGCTCCTTTTTTCCCGCAAATGAAATCGCGGTCGATCTTGGCACTGCCAATACCCTGGTCTATGTGAAGGGTGAAGGCATTGTGTTGAACGAACCCTCGGTGGTCGCCATCGAGAAGGCCACCGGACGGATCAAGGGAATCGGCCTCGAAGCGAAGCGGATGCTCGGGCGCACTCCGGACGGCATCATGGCGGTTCGTCCGCTGAAGGATGGCGTCATCGCCGACTTCGATGTCACCGAGAAGATGCTGCGGTATTTCCTCAAGACGATCATCGACAAGCATTTTTTCCGGGTGAAGCCGAAGGTGATCGTTGCGGTTCCCTCGGGCATCACCGAAGTCGAACGCCGCGCCGTGCGCGATTCGGCCGAAACAGCCGGTGCCAAGCAGGTGTGGATGGTGGCGGAGCCGATGGCTGCCGCGATCGGAGTGGGTCTCCCGATCGAGACGCCGACCGGCAACATGGTGATCGACATCGGCGGCGGCACCACGGAGATCGCGGTCATCGCCTTATCCGGCATCGTATCCGACACGTCCATCCGGATCGGTGGGGATGAGCTTGATCAGGCGATCGTGCTGTTCATGCGAAAGAACTACAATCTCCTGATCGGCGAACCCACTGCCGAAATGATCAAGATCAAGGTCGGTTCGGCCTACCCTTCGGGGGAAGAGCGGGAGATGGAAGTGAAGGGTCGCGACCTGGTCTCGGGCATCCCGAAGACCGTCCGCATTCATTCCGCCGAGATCCGGGAGGCGATCCAGGAGCCGATTGCCCAGGTGGTGGACGCGGTGCGCCGTGCCCTGGAAATCACCCCGCCGGAGCTGGCCTCCGACATTGTCGACCGCGGGATAGTGATGACTGGCGGTGGGGCGCTGATTCGCGGCCTCGATCTGCTGCTCTCGCAGGAAACCGGCCTTCCCATCCACGTCGATGAGGATCCGCTGACGTGCGTGGTGCGCGGGACGGGGCGGATTCTTGACGACTTCGAGAAGTACCGCAGCGTCCTGGTGACCTGACGATGCGGGCGTCGTCGGGGAGGGAGGCGGCCCGCGGCGACCTGTTGTTGTTCGCCGGCTGCCTCGCGCTCGCGCTCCTCGCCCTGATGTTCCCGCGCGCCTGGACGAGTGCGTTCAGCTCGGGGCTCCGTCACACCATCCTCCGTCCCATCGTCATGCTGCAGTCGCGCGCCGCCGAAGATCGCACCTCGCGTTTCCGGCTGGGGGGCATCGAACGCACACGCGATTCGCTCGCGCTGGTGGTCATGGATGGGGCGGCCACTCGTCGCGAGAACGACAATCTCCGCGCGCTGCTGGCGCTCCGGGGCCGCCTGGCCCGGCCGCATCGCGCGGCCAACGTGCTGCATCGCCCGATCGGGACCGATAACCGGATGCTGCTGATCGACATCGGCCGGGAGGACGGTGTGTCCGAATTTGACCCGGTGGTCAGCGGGGACGGTTTGCTGGGGTCGATCTGGAGTGTCGAAGCCCACTCAAGCAGCGTGCTCACCTGGCTCCATCCGGACTTTCGGGCCTCGGCGGTGACCGCCGACGGCAGCATCCTGGGGACATTGATCCTGGCCCCCTCATCGGCGGGGTTCGCGACCCATTCGGTGCTGGAGCTGAGCGGGGTGCCACTGCACGATTCCCTGCGATTGGGCACCATCGTCTACACGTCCGGCATCGGCACCGTCTACCCGCGCGGAATTCCCGTCGGCCGGATCGTCGGCATCGGCAAGGAGACGCAGGGGTGGGAGCGCGTCTATCGGGTCGCGCCATTCGCGAATCCCGGCGACGCGACCTCGGTCATGGTGCTCACGGCGCCTCACGATTCGGCGTTCCTCCCGATTCCGACCAAACGGGATTCGGTGCAGTGACCGGCCCCCGGTTTGTCGACCGGCGGCGGCGGATCCGCAGCGCCAGTGAACGCGGCGAGGGGGTTCGTGTTGCGGTGGTGCTCGTCATCCTGCTGCTGCTCGAGTTCTACCTGCGGCCCTCGCTTACCGACTGGCGGGGCATGCCGGACTTTCTGGTCCTGGCCCTGTTGCTCCTCGCCATCCGGCAGCGGCCGGGTTCGGCGGCGGTCACCGGGTTCTTCATTGGCCTCCTCGTCGACGTGCTTTCCCCCGCGCGGTTCGGGGCGGGGATCCTGGCCCACGTACTGGTGGGGTGGGGGGCCGCCTGGGGTCGCGGGATCTTCTTTGCCGACAACCTGATCGTCAACGTCGCGCTGTTCTTCGTGGGGACCTGGGTGCGCGACGTGATGGTGCAGATTCTCAGCGGCACTTCCCTGCGCGGGCTCTGGATCGAGGCGATCTGGTGGGCACCCCTGCAGGGCGTGACCACGGCGGCGGTGGGCGTGGTCATCGTGTTGCTGTTCAGGGAGTGGCTCGCCATCCGGATTGAGCGGTGAGCGCGTTTTCTTCGTATGAGCTCGAGCGGCGCGCGGGGCAGGCCACCGGGGTGTTGGTGCTGGCCTTTGTCGTCCTCGCTGGCGCGTTCTTCCGGGCGCAGATCGTCAACCACGAGCAATTCCGGCTGGCGTCCAATTCCAATCACCTTCGCGGGATCTCACTGGAGGCGCCGCGCGGGACCATTCTCGATCGAAACAACCAGACCATCGCGGTCAACATCCCCGGTTATTCGGTCAAGGTGCTTGCGTTCGACTCCCTGACCTTGCGCACGGTGCTGACGAGACTGGCCGCCCTGTTGCCGGAGGATTCCATCGACATCGAACCGGTGATGCGCCGGTGGAAGGCCGCCAGGTACGAGCCCGCCCTGGTGTTCGCCTCCGGGGAGACCCGCGTGGTGGCGAGACTGGAGGAGCATCGCGCGGCGCTGCCCGGCCTTCTGATCCAGGCAGAACCTCGGCGACGGTATCCCGACAGCACGGCCGTGGCGCACCTGGTGGGATATGTTGGCCAGGTGAGTCAAGGCGAACTCGATGCCAGGAAATTCACGGACGCCAAGCCGGGCGACATCGTCGGGAAGATGGGGCTCGAAGTCGAGTACGACTCGATCCTGCGTGGTCAGAACGGCCTGCGCTATGTCGAAGTGACAGCAAAGGGCCGCATGGTGCGCGAGCAGTCCGGCGGTGGGGCGATCACGCCGGTCGCAGGGCGCAGCATGGTCACGACGATCGACCTGCCGCTCCAGCGGTTCATCGATTCGATGTGGCGCGCGGATCCGGATCTCGCGAACAAGCGTGGGGCCATGGTGGCGATGACGCCGAAAGGCGAAATCCTCGCCTACTACTCCCACCCCAATTTCGATCCCAACGCGTTCATCGGGCGCGTTGATCCGGCGATGTATCGCAGCCTGGCCCTCGATCCCGACAAGCCCATGTACAACCGGGTGATTCAGGGCTATTACCCGCCGGCGTCTCCGTTCAAGCTGGCGATCGCGGCCGTGGCGCTCAAGCGTGGCTTGGTCACCATGGATACGAGGATGCGCGAGGGGTGCCGCGGCTCATTCTCCCTCGGCAACCGTTCCTGGAAGTGCTGGAAGAAGGACGGGCACGGCAGCCTGACATTGGCGCAAGCGATCTCGAGTTCATGTGACGTCTATTTCTACCAGTTGGGAATGTTGATCGGCGCCGACACGCTTATCAATGAACTCAACGCGATGGGATTCGGCTCGCGAAGCGGAATTGACCTCCCGAATGAGGTAACACCGCTCTTCCCGGCGAGCGTCAAGAGTTATGTCAACAAGCGCGGCGTCAGCACCTGGGGCGGGGGAGAGGTGCTCAACCTCTCCATCGGGCAGGGCGCGAACGCTCAGACGCTGATCAACATGGTGTCGTTCTATGCCGCGCTCTCCGGCGACGGGATCAAGCGGACACCCTACATCATTCCCGGGCGGGTGCAGGGTCCCTCGCATGATCTGCATCTTACCGCCGAGCAGCGTCTGGGCCTCCGGCAGGCGATGCTGGCCGTCGTCTCGAGCGGCACGGCGACCGCCGGCCTCGCGAGCGAAACCGGCGTGCGTGGACTCGAGATGGCAGGAAAGACCGGCTCGGGACAGGTGGCCGGGCAGAAGGACATCGCCTGGTTCATGTCGTTCGCCCCAGCAAGTGACCCGAAGATCGTCGTCGGCATTCAGGTCGAAGAGGGAATCCACGGCGGTCTGGTGGCCAAGTACGCGTTTCGCGCGATCGCGAAGTACCTGACCGGCAAGAACCTCAAGATCGAGTCCCATGATTCCACCGAGGACCTGAGTCCCCCCCCGCCGGACTCCACCTCGGGTGCTCCGCGGAAGGCCGGGGGGCAGCCGTGAATCGCGGCCTGAGTCGGCAGCTCCTCCTGGTGGTGGGGCTGTTGTCCCTCTATGGGCTGTTGATGCTCTACTCCGCCGGCCAAACCGACCTCACGGGCGCCGCCCGACAGTTCTCGCTCCGGGATATTCACTGGAAGTGGGCTGCCCAGGGCATCTGGCTGGCAATCGGGTTGGTGGCGGCGGCGTTGACCTATCGCACCTCGTTCCGGATGCTGGAGTGGGCCACTCCCTGGCTCTATGCCATCGGTCTCCTGCTGCTCATGGCGACCCTGGTCATCGGGACGGGGGCCGGTGATGCGAAGAGCAGCAAGAGCTGGCTCGCGATCGGATCGATGCGGATCGGCCAACCCGTCGAGCTCGCCAAGATTGCCACCATCCTCATGCTCGCCCTCTGGTTTTCCTCGCGCCGTGCCCCCCCGACGACACTTCGCGGCCTGATCGCGCCGATCATGATCGCCTTGATACCGGCCCTCCTGGTCTTGAAGCAGCCAGATCTCGGCAGTGCGATGGTGTTCGCCGGGACGCTCTTTGCCGTGATGTACTGGGCCGGTGTGTCCGTCCCGTTGCTCGTGCTTCTCGCCTCCCCGATCGTCTCCTTGTTGCTGGCGTGGAGCACCGCGCTGTGGAGCGTGTGGATGATCACGCTCTTCGTGCTGTTGCTGGTCTGGCGCCCATTCATTGTCGAGGCGATCACCGTGTACCTGGTGAACTCCGCGATGGGAGTGCTGGCCTTCGTGGTGTGGGCGAAGTTGGACATTTACCAGCGGGCGCGGATCCTCTCCTTTCTCAATCCCCAGGGCGATCCGACCAGGACAGCCTACCAGGCGATCCAGTCGAAGGTCGCGATCGGGTCGGGGGGATGGTTCGGCAATGGATTCACCCTCGGGCCGCTCAAGCGGACCGGCTTCATCCCGGAGTGGAGTACGGACTTCATTTTCGCGACCGTCGGTGAGGAACTGGGGTTCATCGGGGTAGCCGTCGCGCTGGGCCTCTTTCTGGCGCTCCTGGTGACTCTGGTGCGGATTGCCCGCCGATCGAGTGACCCCTTCGCGTCGATGGTGGTATTCGGGATCGCCGGGCTCTTGTTCACCCACATCTTCGAAAACGTCGGCATGGCCATCTCGATCCTGCCGATCACCGGCATTCCGCTGCCGTTCTTCTCCTACGGCGGCTCCTTCCTCTTGGCGATGTCTCTGTCCCTGGGACTGGCGCTCCGGGCCGCTTCGGAAGAGCGGGCTGCCGGCTATGTCTAGGTAAATCAACATGTTAGCTGTCAAGGTCTTGCGCTCCCGCCCCGACTGACGCACGTTCATAGGTCCGTCGGACCTCCCTGGGCCGACCTCTCCAGGACTCTATGACCGTAATGGCGTGGTTCAAGAAAGAGCGCAAATCCAGGACGGTCCAACGGGAACGTCGCGAAATCCCCGCGGACGCTTGGGAAAAGTGCGAATCATGCGGCCATATCGACCTCAGCGAAAAATTTGAGAAAGCGCTGAATGTCTGTCCGGAATGCGGTACGCATAAGCGCTTTCTGGCAGAGGAGTACATCGAGCTGCTGACCGACGAAGGCAGCTGGCGAGAGCTCTACGGTGACCTGCGCTCGGCGGATCCTCTTGGCTTTGAGCACTACGCCGGCAGGCTGGCAGTCGCCCAGAAGAAGGCCGGTCCGTCCGATGCCATCTTCACCGGGGTGGCCAAACTCGATACTCGCCCGCTGCACCTCGGGGTCATGAATTTCCGGTTCATGGGCGGTTCGATGGGGTCGGTAGTCGGCGAGAAGATCGCTCGCCTGGCACGGCGTTCGACCGACAAGCGCATTCCGCTGGTCCTGGTGTGCACGTCCGGTGGCGCGCGAATGCAGGAGGGGGCGCTGTCGCTGATGCAGATGGCCAAGACCTCTTCGGCGATTGCCATGATGAAGCAGGCTGCCGTTCCTTACATCTCAATCCTCACCGATCCCACCACGGGTGGGGTGTCGGCCTCCTTCGCCATGCAGGGCGACGTCATTCTCGCCGAGCCGGGTGCCGTGATTGGGTTTGCCGGCCAGCGCGTGATCAAGCAAACCATCGGGCAGGACCTTCCCGAAGGATTTCAGACCGCTGAATTCCTGCTGGAAAAGGGACAGGTCGACGATGTTGTGCCCCGCGCCTCCCTGCGCGAAACCACGGCCCGGCTCCTTCGGCACATGCAGCGGCGAGCTCTCCCGCCGCGTGCCGTCGACGTCGCCTGATTCAACCGGATTCTGCTCGTCTGATGCGCCCCGCTGCTGCCCCGGAGTGGGGCGTACCTGCAAGGTCGGCTGCGGTATGGCAGTGACGTACCAGGAAGCCATCGACTACCTGTTTCCCCGGACCACCCAGATCAAGTTCGGGCTCGAGACCACCCGGAAGCTGCTCGCCGGTGTCGGCGAGCCGCAGCGGCTCTTCCCGACCATTCATGTGGCAGGTACCAATGGGAAGGGAAGCGTGGCAACGCTGATCGCCGACACGCTTCAGGCATCGGGCTGGAAGGTCGGGTTGTATACCTCGCCGCATCTCGTCTCGTTTCGTGAGCGCATCCGCGTGGATGGAGTTCCGATTTCGGAACATGCCGTGGCCTCATGGACCGAGCATCTCCGCCCCCTGATCGAGGAAACGGGCGCTACGTTCTTCGAGGTCAGCACCGCGATCGCCCTCGCCGACTTCGCGGCACGGGAGGTCGACATTGCCGTGGTCGAGGTCGGCCTGGGCGGGCGTCTCGACAGCACGAATGTGATCGTACCCCTCGCCTGCGTGATCACCCATATCGCGCTCGACCACCAGAAGTATCTGGGCGAAACCACCCGCGACATCGCCCGCGAGAAGGCGGGCATCGCCAAACCAGGGGTACCGTTGGTGATCGGTGAACCGGAGCCGGAGCTGGTCGCGGAGCTTCTCGAGGCGGGCAGGGCGGTCGTTGGCGGTCTCGATCCTGCCGGAGGATTCCTGCCCGTCGTCGTGCCTGCCGACGCGAGGTTCCCTGGGTCGCTCGGACTCCGTGGTCCGCATCAGCGGCGGAATGCCGCCATCGCCTCAGTGCTTCTGGAAACCCTGCCGGCACCGTTTCGTCCTCGCGACGAGGTGAAGGCCGCGGCCTTTGCCAGGGCCCGGGTCGCGGGTCGGCTGGATCGCCGTGGCCGCTGGTTGTTCGATGTGGCTCACAACCCTGATGGGATGCGGGCATTGACGGCCGCGCTCCGGGAGCTCAACCCGCCGCGGCCGATCAGGGCACTGGTCTCGATCCTGGGCGACAAGGCGTACCCCGAGATGCTGATCGAACTGGACCAGGCGATCGACGTCGGCATCCTCACGGTCGCCCCGACCGCGACCGGGCGTCGGTGGGATACGGGCTGGCTCGAGCGATGGCTGGCCGATCCCGGGCGTCCACCGGCGCGGGCCAAGTGGCATCTCGAGCCGGATTTCTGGCTGGCTTTGCGGGAGGTGGAAGGTGGGTCCGGGACGATACTGGTGACCGGATCGTTCCACACGGTTGGGGACGTCATGACGGCCAAAGGCTTCGAAGTGGGGTGAGCCCCGCGACGGGGGTTGCCCGACCATGTATTTTGCGCCATGACTTCCAAGGGCCTTCCCGGTTTTCGTGACTTCCCCCCCGCCGATCTCGCCCTCCGGAATTACATCTTCGCGGTGTGGCGCCAGGTGGCGTCGCGCTACGGCTTCGAGGAGTATGATGGTCCTCCGTTGGAGCCGCTGGAGTTGTACACGGCCAAGAGCGGCACGGAGATCGTCGGCCAGCTCTACAATTTCCGCGACAAGGGAGACCGGGAGGTTGCCCTTCGGCCGGAGATGACCCCTACGCTGGCCCGGATGGTGGCCGAGCGAGCCAACGGGCTGAAGAAGCCGATCCGCTGGTTCTCGATTCCTCAGCTCTTCCGCTACGAGCGGCAGCAGCGCGGTCGGCTCCGCGAGCATTTCCAGCTCAACTGCGACCTGATCGGCGAGGCGGGTCCCTTGGCCGACGCCGAGATCATCGCGTTGTCGATCGACATGATGCGGGGGTTCGGACTGGGACCGACGGACGTTCGGGTCCGCCTTTCCGACCGCCGGGCCCTGACCGCCATCCTGAAGCAGCGTGGGGTTGCCGAGGAGGGGATGCAGGCGGCCTACCAATTCATCGACAAGATCGAACGAATGCGGCGTGAAGACATCGACAAGCTGAAGGATGAGGTGCATCCCTTCGCGCCGGCAACGGTGTCGGATCTTGAAGCGGTGGCCAAGATCCGCGGCCTGACCGCCGTCGAGGAGGCGCTGCAGGGGGCACCAGGCGGCGATGCATCCATTGCGCCGCTTCGTCGCACGCTCGCTGCGCTCGAGGCCATGGACCTCGCGGAGTGGATCGATGTCGATTTCACCGTGGTCCGCGGTCTGGCCTACTATACCGGGACGGTCTTCGAGTTGTTTGACGCGCAGCGCACGCTTCGCGCGATCTGCGGTGGCGGACGTTACGACACCCTGCTCGCTTCCCTCGGCGGGGTCGAGCTTCCCGCGCTCGGCTTCGGTATGGGTGACGTTGTGCTGGGCGAATTGCTCAAGGACCGTGATCTCCGGCCTGCCGTGGGGCCGACGATCGACCTCTTCCTGGTCGCGGTGACGGAAGCGGACTCACCGCACGCGCTGCGCCTGGCGCACGAGCTGCGCGATGCGGGGCTGCGGGTCGAGTACGCGTTCACTCCCGGTGCTGTTGGCAAGCAGCTCAAGCTCGCCGACGCCCGGGGCGCCCGACTCGCCGTGGTCATCGGGCCGGATGATCGGGCCCGCGGGGAGGTGCAATTGAGGGACCTGGCCGGAAGCACCCAGTCGAGCGTGCCGGTCGGTACCCTCGCAATTCGTTGTCGTGAACTCCTCATGAGGACCGCATAACAGCATGGCAGAGTCCAAAGCCATTACCCCGCGCGCCGTGGATTTCAGCGCCTGGTACAACGATCTGATCATGCGGGCCGAACTCGCGGACTACTCGCCGGTGCGGGGGTGCATGGTGATCCGCCCCAACGGCTACGCGATCTGGGAGCAGATGCAGCAGGCGCTCGACCGGATGTTCAAAGACACCGGACACCAGAACGCCTATTTCCCGCTGTTCATCCCGCAGAGCTTCCTGGCCAAGGAGGCACAGCACGTCGAGGGCTTTGCCCCAGAAACGGCGGTGGTGACCCATGGCGGCGGCAAGGAACTTGAGGAGCCGCTGGTCGTCCGGCCGACGTCGGAAACGATCATCTACGCCATGTACGCCAAGTGGATCCAGAGCTATCGCGACCTGCCTGTGCTGATCAATCAGTGGGCCAACGTCGTGCGCTGGGAGTTGCGCACGCGCCTCTTCCTGCGCACGACCGAGTTCCTCTGGCAGGAAGGCCACACCGCCCATGCGACCGAAGCCGAGGCCGAGGCAGAAACCCTGCTGATCCTCAATCTGTATCGCACGTTCATGGAAGAGTGGATGGCCATGCCGGTCATCACCGGTCCGAAGACCGATTCCGAGCGATTCGCCGGGGCGCTGCGCACCTACGGCTGCGAAGCGTTGATGCAGGACAACAAGGCCCTCCAAGCCGGCACCTCGCACAACCTCGGGCAGAATTTTGCCAAGGCCTTTGATGTGCAATTCCAGACGGCCGAAGGCGGACTGGACTACGTGTGGAGCACGTCGTGGGGCGTATCGACTCGCCTGGTCGGCGGGCTCATCATGACGCACGGCGACGACAAGGGAATGGTCTGTCCGCCCCGGCTGGCGCAATGGCAGGTGGTGATCATTCCCATCTGGCGCACGGACGAGGAGAGGGCGCAGGTGGTGGAGGCCGCCGAGTCGATGATGAAGGAACTGCGCGGGGCCGGCATCCGCACGACCACGGACAAGCGGGAGATCAAGCCGGGGGCCAAGTACTACGAGTGGGAATCGCGCGGCACACCCTTCCGTCTCGAGCTTGGGCCGCGCGACCTGGCGCAGCAGAGCGTGATGCTGGCCCGCCGCCTTGGCGGCAAGGAGGCGGTCCCGATGGCAGGCCTCGCTGCCCGGCTGCTCCAGGAGATGACCGCGATGCAGCAGGCGATGCTCGATGCCGCGCGGGCGCGGCGGGATGCCGCGACCCTGCGCAACCCGAAGAGCAAGGAAGAGTTCATCGCGTTTCTCGAAGGCAACGGTGGCTTTGTCTTTGCCGGATTCTGTGGTGACCCGGCCGTAGAAGCCGAGATCAAGGCCCGAACCAAGGCCACCATCCGTTGCCTGCCGGATCCCGAGTTCCGGTCGCCAGAGGCGCCGACCACATGCATCTGGACGGGGCGCCCCGCGACCGTCGAAGCGGTGTGGGCGCGAGCGTACTAGCGTCGCGGCTGGCCGAATGCGGCCTGGCCAGGGAAGCGAGCGGCACGCTGCTGCTGAGTGGCGTGTCGCTGGCTGCCATCGTCGCGGGCGTGGGCACGCCCACCTACGTCTATGATGCCGCCGCGATCCGCCGGCGGTTTACGGTGCTGGACAGCGCCTTCGGCGACCTGCCCCACCGCGTCTGCTACGCCGTCAAGGCGAACGCCAATCTTGCCGTGCTCCGCCTGCTCGAACAATCGGGCTCGGGCGCGGATATCGTTTCCGGGGGCGAGCTTCTCCGGGCGCTCGCCGCGGGTTTCCCGGCGGATCGCATTGTCTTCAGCGGGGTGGGGAAGAGTGATGAGGAACTCGCCGCCGCCCTGGCCACTGGCGTCAGCCGGATCAATGTCGAGTCGCTCTCGGAACTGCAGCGGTTGGCCATCATGGTCGAGACCGGCGTCGGGAGCTGCACCATCGGCATCCGGATCAATCCCGACGTCACCACCGACACCCAT
Organism: Gemmatimonadota bacterium; assembly: GCA_025361465.1. Classification (GTDB taxonomy): domain Bacteria; phylum Gemmatimonadota; class Gemmatimonadetes; order Gemmatimonadales; family GWC2-71-9; genus Palsa-1233. The sequence continues at coordinate 2,057 of JANYAG010000275.1, read as the reverse complement.
CCCTACATCTCCACCGGGAAGGGCGGTCTCAAGTTCGGCCTTCCGCTCGACCAGCTCACGACGGCCTTGTCGCTGCTCGACGAGACGCCCGGTCTCCGCCTTGGCGGGGTCGCCATGCACATCGGCTCCCAACTGCTCGATGTGGCACCGTATCTTGCCGGTCTTGATCAGCTCCTCGCTGCGCTCGGGACGGTGCGGGCTGCCGGTCATCAGCCGACAGTCCTCGGGCTCGGTGGCGGGCTGGGCATCCGGTACCGTGAGGAATCCCCCCTCGAACCGGCGGAGTGGATCGCCCCGCTGCGGGAGACGCTGGTGGCGACGGGGTGTACGATTGAAGTGGAACCGGGCCGCTACCTGGTCGGGAACGCCGGCGTGCTGGTGACGCGTGTCCTGCACCGAAAGCATTCCGGCGGACGCGAGATCGCGATCGTCGACGCCGGGATGAACGACCTGCTTCGACCCGCGCTGTATCAGGCGTGGCACGAGATCGTGTCCGTCGAGTCGGGCGAAGCCCCCACGGGTCTCCTCGACGTGGTGGGCCCGGTGTGCGAGATCGGCGACTTCCTCGGGCTGGAACGTGCACTGCCCGCCCTGCGCGCTGGCGAACATCTCGCGATCCTCGGGGCCGGAGCGTACGGGTTCGCCATGAGTTCCAACTACAACTCACGGGCCCGCGCCGCCGAGGTGCTGGTCGAGGATGGCCGTTGGGCCGTCGTCCGCCCGCGAGAGCGACTTACTGACCTCTATCGCGACGAGATCGCAGACCCCTTTGCCGACGAGCAGCCGTGACCCATCCTGATGGCATCCTCATCATCGATTTTGGCTCGCAGTTTACCCAGCTCATCGCGCGGCGCGTCCGCGAACAGCATGTGTATTGCGAAATTCATCCCCCTTCCCGTGATATCGCCTGGATCCAGGGATGGCAACCGAAGGGGGTGATCCTCTCCGGCGGACCGGCCTCGGTGTATGGCGAAGGGGTGCCGACGGCCCAGCCCGAATTACTTGGCCTCGGGATCCCGGTCCTCGGGCTTTGCTACGGCATGCAAGTCCTGGCGCAGTTGAGCGGCGGAAGTGTCGTCGCGGCAAACCGCCGGGAATACGGCCGGGCCGATGTCCGCGTCCAGGGCGGCAAGCTCTTCAAGGGCTTTACTGCCGGTGCGACCACGCCGGTTTGGATGAGCCACGGTGATCATGTCGAGGCCGTGCCTCCGGGCTGGCAGCTGACCGCATCGAGTGACAACTCCCCCATCGCAGCGATCGAACACCACAGCCTTCCGCTCCATGCGGTGCAGTTCCATCCCGAAGTCGCCCACACGCCGCGGGGCGGGGAGATCCTGGCCAATTTCCTGTTCGAAATCTGTCGCTGCCTTCCCAACTGGACGCCCGAGCACTTCGTCGAGTCGGAGGTGCAAAAGGTCCGCGACATGGTCGGCCCCGATGCCAGGGTGATCTGCGGCTTGTCCGGCGGCGTCGATTCGGCCGTCGCGGCCGCGCTGGTGCATCGGGCGGTGGGCGACCGACTGACCTGCATCTTCGTCGATCACGGACTTCTGCGGCTCGGCGAACGCGAGCAGGTGGAGCGGACGTTCCGAAGCGCCCTCGGCATCGACTTGCGGACGGTGGATGCGTCCGCGGCGTTCCTCGAAGACCTTCGTGACATCACGGATCCGGAGACCAAGCGGAAGCGAATCGGCCATCGGTTTATCGACGTCTTCGAGCAGGAGGCGAAGCATGTCGGGAGCGATGTCGGGTTCCTGGTGCAGGGCACACTCTATCCTGACGTCATCGAATCCTACTCTCCGCGCGGCGGGCCGTCCGTGACCATCAAGACCCACCACAACGTGGGTGGCCTGCCGGAGCGACTTCCGTTCAAGCTGATCGAGCCGCTGCGCGAACTGTTCAAGGACGAAGTGCGCCAGGTCGGGCGGGAGTTGGGCCTGCCGGAGGAGATGGTGGGCCGTCATCCGTTCCCCGGCCCGGGACTGGCGATCCGAATCCTCGGGGCGGTCACCGGCCCCCAGCTCGAGATGCTCCGGCAGGCCGATGCGATATTCATC
>JANYAG010000268.1 GCA_025361465.1 Gemmatimonadota bacterium | reverse complement strand
CGGCGCCTCCTCCAGCGGCGGTCGTCGACTCGACTCCACCAGCGACTCCACCGGTGACGCCATCACCCCGGACCATTCAGGCCCGGCTTGGCACCATGACCGACCTCATGAATGTCTTCTTTGCGCCAAGCCCTCAGCAATTGAAGACGCTCAAGGGCTTCCCGGCTGAGCTGGAGCAGCAGGTGGACCGCGTCAAGCAGGTCTCCGGAGAGCGACTTCCGGCGCTGATCAAGGCGTTCCGGGAGGCCGGGATTGAGGTCAAGGTGAGCAGCTAGTCCTTGCTGTAGGGGAATTGCCGCATTTCTGTAGTGGAAATCCGGGGTTGCCGGACGTTTACTGATAGCCGATTTTTTTGGATCGGATTTTCGCAGCACGGTTCGACTTTTCCTTCCGTCTCCAGGCACATCCTCCCTGACCGGAGATTTTCATCTTGGCGTCAACACCGGCAGACCGTCACGATACGGATGCAGATGGTACCTCGGTTGGCCGTCGCAGCTTTCTCCGCTGGGTCAGTGGTGTCGGCGCGGCGATCAGCGGCGTGCTGGTCGGCATCCCGGTGGTTCGCTCCTTCGTCTCGCCCGTGCTGATCAAGCCGGTGGCGACTGGCTGGATCAAGGTGGCCGACGACACCGCGTTGCTCGATGTCGGTGCGCCGGTCCGGGTGGATTTCGTCAAGGAACAATCGGACGCCTGGATCGAGTCGATCGCGCAGAACTCGGTCTGGCTCTACTCGGATGACGGCGAGAAGTTCAAGGCCTACAACCCCCGCTGTACCCATCTCGGCTGCGCCTACTTCTACGACAAGGACACCAAGACCTTCGGCTGTCCCTGCCATCGCGGGCAGTTCGACGTCAAGACCGGCGCTGTCCTCGGCGGGCCGCCGCCACGCCCCCTCGACGAGTTGCCGGTCGAGGTTCGTGATGGCGTGGTGTTCGTCCAGTACAAGGAGTTCCGGCTTGGCATCCCCGAACGGCGGGAGGCCTGACCATGAGCATCTCGCGCTGGATTGACGAACGGATCGATCTCCAGCAGTTGCGCGCAGACCTGATCGACCGCCGGGTGCCGTGGGGCCTGACCTGGTGGCACACGCTGGGGAGTGCCACCCTGACGGTGTTCATGGTGCAGGTCGTGACCGGCGTGGTGATGGCGATGTACTACGCCCCGTCGCCGGATCATGCCTATGACAGCATCCGCTACATCGAGCATAGTGTGCAGAGCGGGTCCCTCCTCCGTGGCATTCACCACTGGGGGGCGTCGGCGATGGTGGTGCTGGTGCTGGCGCACATGATCCGTGTCTTCAGCCTGGGATCGTTCAAGTACCCGCGCGAGATGAGCTGGCTCCTCGGCGTCGGATTGTTGTTCATCGTGCTGGGCTTCTCCTTCACGGGCTACCTGCTCCCGTGGGACCAGAAGGCGTACTGGGCCACCCAGGTGGGGACCAACATCGCCGGCAGCGCGCCGTTGATTGGTGGTCTCATGGTCAAGCTGCTCCGTGGCGGCGCCCAACTGGGTGCGGCCACGCTGACCCGCTTTTTCTCGTTGCACGTCCTGCTCCTGCCGCTGCTGCTGATCGGGTTTGCCCTGCTCCACATCTCGCTGGTGATCCGTCAGGGGATGGCCCCGCGTCCGTTGGCCCTCGAAGAGGGGGCCCCGGCGCGAACCAACGACCCCGCATACGCCGACTACTACCACGAGCGCTACGCCAAGACCAAGGCGGCGGATACCCGGTTCTGGCCGGACATGATCGCCAAGGATGTCGTCGTCGCCACGGTGATCATCCTGGCGCTCTTCTTGATGGCGTACTTTGTCGGGGCAGGTCTCGAGCCCCCGGCGGATCCGAGCGACACCTCCTACGTGCCGCTGCCGGAGTGGTACTTCCTGCCCTTTTTCCAGCTGCTGAAGCTGGTGCCGGGCAAGTTCGAGGCGGTGGTCACGGTGGGTGTCCCTGCCCTGATCGTCTTCGTGCTGGTGTTGCTGCCTTTCTTCGATCGGCGCAGCAAGCGCTCGCTCTTCCACCGCCCACTCGCCGCCGCGGTTCTGGCCGGCACGCTGTTCGGCAGCGGACTGCTGCTCTACGGCGCCCTGCGGGCCGACCGGGAGAACGTCCGGCTCGCCGCGACCACCGGGGTGCCGCTCACGTCACTCGAACGAGCCGGCCGCGCCCTGGTCAAGAGCCAGAACTGCAGCGCCTGCCACCTGATCGGCGACCAGAAGCCCGACAGCAGCGGCGACGTGAACAAGGCACCCAGCCTGAACGAGGTCGGCTTCCGTCACACCGCCGGGTGGCTGCATAGCTTCATCGAGAGCCCGACCCGGTTCCATCCCGACTCCAAGATGCCGTCCTACGGCCTTCCCAAGCTCTCGCACATGGAGATGGAAGAGGTCGCCCGGTATCTCTCGACCTTGCGTGGCAAGCACGCCATGAGTGAAGCACCCCAGATCGTTGACACCTTCCCTGAACCCGTCAAGAAGATGGAGCACTAAGATGAAGCGCATTCGCATCGCAGTCCTCAGCCTCGCTGTCCTGCCGCTCATGATGAGCCGCGTCGCGGCCCAGGCGACTGGCGGCAAGGACCTCTATGACGCCAACTGCAAGAAGTGCCATGGCGTCCTGGGCGTCCCGCCCAAGCTGATGAAGGAGAAGTTCCCCAAGCTGGCCCCGTTCGATGCGGCCTTCCTTGCCAAGAACAACGTCGATGCGATCGTGGGCATCCTCAACAAGGGCAAGGGCACCGACATGAAGCCGGTCAAGGACAAGCTCAGCGCGGCGGAGATCGCCAGTATTGCCGCGTACGTCAAGGAACTCGCGTCGAAGAAGTAGGCTGCGGACCGGGTTTGCCCGGCGCTTGGAGCTGACGCCGGACCAAGGCACTCGCGGTGGACGCCACGGCGGCGGCGATGGGATTCTCCATCGCCGCCGCTGTCGTTTGTGCTGGCCGGCCGGCAGGACGCGGGGGAGACCGTATGCTGACATAGTCAGTCGGGTATCCACTTTGCCGGACGGTGTAAGGGATTCTCCACCTGCCTGTCATGGTTCTTCTGGATTGCAGGAGATCGATGGAACACCGACTTTTTAGGACCAATTCACTCGAGGATTTTTCGTCTTGCGATTCAAAAGCCGCTGCTGACTCCCTGACGGGAGTTGCACACGTAGCGTCATCATCGCGGAACCGTGTGATTACGGATGCGGACTCTGCATTCGCTGGATGTCTCAGGACGATGGAGCATCAATGAAGTTCCGCATCACCGGCTTGAAGTATGATGGTTCACCAGAACCCGCCCGTTTCGTACGGGCGGACGGAGGGAGGGGTATGCGACATCTGCATCGGATAACTGGCCTGCTGATGGGCCTCGCCATGGTCTTCGCCGTGCGATCGGCGCGGGCCCAGGCGGCACCGGCTGCCGGCTACGCCGGCAGCACCGAGTGCATGACCTGCCACGAAAAAGACCTTGGCCACATGAACAACACGCTGCACGGGAAGCGGATCCTCCAGGAGCCGCGCACCGAGCTCGAGAAGCGTGGCTGTGAAGCGTGCCACGGTCCGGCCAAGGCGCACGCCGAGTCCGGTGGCGAGGTGAAGACGGGCATGGTCCTCTTCGGCAAGAAGCCCTCGTCGGCCGAAGCCCGGGACAAGGCCTGTCTCCAGTGCCACGAGAAGGCGAACCAGGCCAGCTTCGAGACCAGCAAGCATGCCCGGCGCAACGTCGCCTGCTCGTCGTGCCACAGCCTCCACAACCCGATGTCGGCCAAGGGTCAGCTAAAGACCAAGGTCGAGACGGAAACCTGCTTCTCGTGCCACAAGACGCAGCGTTCGCAGTCACTGCGGACCTCGCACCACCCGGTGCGCGAAGGCAAGATGACCTGCACCAGCTGCCACAACCCGCATGACGGCAACAGCCCCAAGATGATCAAGGGCGAGTCGGTCAACGAACTCTGCTACACCTGCCACACCGAGAAGCGCGGTCCGTTCCTCTTCGAGCATGCGCCGGTCATGGAAGACTGCGTGACGTGCCACCAGCCGCACGGCTCCAGCCACGCCAGGATGCTGACCCAGAAGATGCCGAATCTCTGCTGGAACTGTCACCTGACTGGTTCAGGCCATTTCGGGTCGGGCGACAATCTCTCGACTGAGCACGGTGTGGGACAGGCACCGGTGGGCGCCCCGTCGGGTTACCCCACGGTGAACTCGCGCTTCATCGGGCGGGCCTGTGCCAAGTGCCATGCGAACCTCCACGGCTCCAATTCGCCCTCGGGCGCTTACTTCATCCGGTAATCAACCCATGACACGCGCATATCAGATTTCAGCGTACGTCGCCATGGGGCTTCTCATGGCGGGCTCGACCGCGGCGGCGCAGACGGCGCCGGCCAGCACCAGCGGCGGCCAGGTTACTTACGGCGCGCTTGCCGCTGGCAGCGTGGCCTCCTCCAAGTTCACCGAGTACCGGGCCATTCCGACCGGGATGTCGGTGTCCTCCCTCAACCTGTTCTCGAAGACCAAGGACCTCGACTTCGGCGTGTTCGGGTCCAACGTCCGCCAGTCCGACCAGCGCTACACCGGCTGGTTGAACACCAACGGGATCGGCGTCAAGTTCGATTACAACGAAATCCCGCACAACATGGGCAACAACGCCCACGCGATCTTCAACGAGACCGCGCAGGGCGTGTGGACCGTGAGCTCGACGCTCGCGCAGTCGCTGGAGTCGGCGATCCTGAAGACGGCCTCCACCGGCCGGACGTACAATTTCTACAACGCCCTGCTGACGCCGACCCTCACGGACACGCACCAGTTCGACGTGTCGGGCATGCGCAAGACCAGCAACGTCGAGTTGAATCTCGGCGAAAAACTGCCGTTTGACCTCAAGCTCACCTACCGGCACGAGGTGAAGGACGGCTACCGCGGCCTGAGCGGCGGAAACTGGCGTGCAACCCTCAGCCCCGTGTACGAGGTGGCCGCCCCGCTGAACGAGGTCATCAATGACTTCGGCCTGCGGACGGAATTCAAGTTCAACGCCGGCAACATCTACGCGTCCGTCAACCGGAACACGTACAACAACCGGGCCGAGACGCTGACGATCGACAACCTGCTCCAGTGGAACGACTCGTCGACCGGATACGCCCGCAGCCAGATCGTCATGGCGCCGGACAATCAGGCCAGCACGGGGAAGGTTGGCTTCCTGCTCAAGACCAACACGATGCACGCCCGGTTGAGCGGCAGTTATGCGCTCCAGCGCCGGACCCAGGATGCCCCGTTCTACGCCTACACCCTGGACACCCTGACGCTGACCACGGCTGGCGTGAAGGCCGCCTCCCTGGCCGCGTTGCCGCAGAAGTCCTTCGGCGGCAAGATCGACACCAAGACGATGAACCTCGCGTTCTCGTCGCGGCCGATTGACGGGTTGGCCGTCCGGGCGCAGTACCGTGAGTACGACCTGACCGACAAGTCGAACCGGTTCGTCAGCACGGGGGACATGTCCACGGGCAGCATTACGTGGGACAACCCGGCGGTCGATGACGATGACCCCCAGGGTCGCGCGACGGCCAACGACTACAGCACCAAGAGCAAGCGCTTCAATGCCTCGGCGAGCTATGACCTCGGCCCGCTGACCATCGAAGGCCAGCTGCGCAGCAACAAGCTCACCCGCACCAGCCGCGAAGCCCTCTCGGGCAAGGAAACCGGTTGGGCGGTCACGGGCCTCTTCCACGCCAACGAGATGCTGAACGTGCGCGGAACCTACGACGACGGGAAGCGGACCGCCGACGGGACCTCGCTCTACGGCTTCCAGATGGACGAAGCGCCGTTCACCAACAAGCGCACCGGCGTCGACATCGAGCTGACGCCGACGTCGGGGCTCGACCTGAGCTTCGGTTACTACCAGCGCAAGGTGGAATACACCGACCGGCCCAACCGTATCGCGGTGACCAACAACGCGCCGTCGGTTGGCGCGGTGCCGATTGTCGACGGCTTCACGACCGGTTCGGGCACCCAGAGCGGCCTGCTCAACGCCAAGTACGACAGCTGGACCGGCGAGATCAACTACTCGCCCAATGCCCGCCTCGAGCTTGGTGCCTACTACACCAATGAGAAGGACGCCACCACCAATCAGTGGTCGACGACCACCGGCCTGGTCCTGAACAACCTGCTGAAGTATGCGGGCCTGGACAAGACCAACACCTTCGGCGCGAACGCGGTCTACCAGATCACGCCGGACAAGACCACGCTGACGCTCAACGCCTCGAGCCAGAAGGTCAACGGCCTGATGGACATCACGGCGAAGGAAACCGGTACGTTCTACAATCCTGGCAGGACGACGCTGATCCCGGCCGGCCAGGGCGGTGCTGCAGACATCAACGATTGGGACGACACCAAGCTGACCACCCTCTCGGCACAGTTTGACTTCGTGCTCAACAAGGCGTGGACGCTCACCACCGGGTACCGGTACGAGAAGTACGAGTTCGGTGATGCGTACAACTGGTTCAATAATTCTGCGGCCATTACCACAACGCCGGCGACCACTCCGCCGGTGGCCACGCAGAATACCAGCCTGATGCCGGCGAGCCTCATCTTCCTGATGAAGCCGAACAGCGGCAACTACAAGGCGAACATGGTGTACGGCCGGCTGAGCTACAGCTTCTAGTACTGCACTCCGAAGCAGTCGAATACCGCACCGGCGGCGATGGGATCCTCCATCGCCGCCGGTGTCGTCTTGTCTGGATGGCAGAGCAACAGGGCGTCGGTCAACCCACGTCGCCGGTTCCCCTCATGGCATGCCGGGCGGCTCGCTGCGCGACGAGCGGCCGAGGATCGTCGCGACGCCGAGGTCGGCGGTGACATTCATCGCCGTCTTGATCATGTCCGGAATGGTGTCCACCGCGATCAGGATGCCAAGTCCTTCGACGGGCAGGCCGACCGCCGCGTAGAGCGGCGCCTGGATCAGCAGGCCTCCGCTGGGAATGCCGGGCGTGCTGGCGCTGAGCACCACCGAGCCCGCCGCCAGCATCGCGATCTGGGTGGCACCCAGCGTGATGCCGTACAGGTGGGCGACGAACAGCCCGCCCAGCGCCCAGTCGATCGCCGCCGAGAGCTTGAAAACCGAGACGGAGAGCGGCAGGACGAAGCCGGTGATTTCGGGCGGAAGCCCCAGTTCGTCGCGGGCGCCTTCCACCAGGGCCGGCAGCGAGGCGAGCGACGAGCGCGAGCTGAACGCCACGACCTGGGCCGGCAGCACCGCCCGCGCGAAGCGCCAGATCGACACCCGTCCGAACGCCCCCACGACCAGGTAGAGCACCGCCAGCATCACGGCGTGGATCAGCACCGTCAGCCCGATGAAGAAGCCGAGCGCCTTGACCGCCGAGGGTCCGAGCCGCGTGCCCAGGACCAGCGCCAGTGCGAAGATCCCGATCGGCGCCACCAGGAGGACCCATCGCACCATCTTCAGCATCGCCTCGCTGATGCCGCGGAACAGGCGGATCTGCGAGGCGCGCGCCTCCTCGCCCACGCCGGCGAGTGCGAAGGCGTAGAGCAGCGTGAACAGCACGATCGGAAGGAGGGCGCCGTCGGCGGCGGCCTTGATCGGGTTGACCGGGATCAGCGAAATCAGCCAGCTGCGGAAGCTCAACGCCTCCGCAGGCGGGAGGGTCAGATGGGCGCTATCCCTCAGGGCGGCGGTGCTGGCCGGGTCGAGCGAGAGGAAGTGGATCAGGGGCGGAGCGAGCAGCGCCGTGGTGACGGCGACACCGGTCAGCATCACGAAGAAGAGCCCGAACGATCGCAACCCGAGGCCGCCGATCCGCCGAGGGCTGCCCGTTCCCGCGACCCCGACAATCAGCAACGGGACAATCAGCGGGATCACCGTCATCCGGATGGCATTCACCCAGATCGTTCCCACCGGCTCGGCGATCGAGACGGCCTGCGACACCAGCGCGCTGTCGGCCGACGCGAAGAGGGCGAGCACGATGCCGCAGGCCAGCCCAAGGACCAACGCGAGGCCGACTCTGATCAAGAGGGGTCTCCGGAATGTCGACGAATGGCGAGATCAATTCGCACGGGCGGGCCCGGCGAATGGGCGTGCGCTCAGGACTCGGACACTTCGACCTGGGTGTTTCCCAGAACCTTCGAGGGGTCGGGGGCGGCCGCGTCGTTGGGAGTGGTCGAGGTGATCGAAACGGCGCGTCCGTCGGGGCAGACCTTGGCCTGTTCCCGGCTGCAGGCCATGGCAGTCGCCATCATGGCGAGCAACGCCCAGTCTGGAACGGCCGATCTGTCACGATAGCTGGTCATACGCGCCTCCGACCTGATAATAGCACCGTTTCCACCGTCCTGCCCCCGCCCGTCCGCGCCGTCAGATCCGGAACGTCTTGACGACGATGCTGGCGTCCGTCGGCACGAACGGCTTGGAGACGAAGCCATTCGTGCGCGGCGTCATCACGCCGCCCTTGAGGGGAGGCAGGCCCTGGCGCGTGACGCTGACCAGCAGCGACAACGGCTCGGCGGCGTCGATCGTGCATTCGATGTCGATGCCTGACACGGGCATGCCGGCGTAGAACAGCAGAGTGCCGTCCTTGCCGACGCGGTACCGTGGCGCGTAGGGGCTGCTGGCGGAATCTGCGTTCGGCAGGGCGCGGCCATCGAGCACCATGTCGCTGATTCGCACGCCGGTCCGGGCGTGAAACGTGACCCGCTCGACGGGCCCCGCGGCCGTGATCCGGAAGTGCACCCGGCGGCCGCGGGCCACCTTGGCGCTGCTGAGCATCTCGAGGCGTGGTGCGACGGGACCTTCCGGCAGGGCAACCGCGCTGGTGAGCGAATCGACGTCTTCAAATTCGATCAGGTGGTAGCGGCCGAACGGGGCGCGCATCGGCGAGTCACCCAGGGCCTGCCGGGTCCAGGCATCGCTCGCGCCGTCAAACGTCAGCCACCACGCGGTATTGGCATCGGCATCGCGAAGGTAGACCAGCGAATCGGGCCGCTTCTGCTCGGGCCCGAACTTGGCGTTCAGCTCGGCGACGGCAATGGCCCAGATACCGGCCACCAGACCCAACGGCAGCACCCATCGCCAGGTGTGGCCAATCAGCACGATGGGGAGGGCGGCCAGCGAGAGCACCAGCATCATCAGGACGACAAGGGCTGGGATCGTGGCCATGGTGAGCCCGATTTCGGCCATCCGGAGCAGTGGTACGAAGAGGAACATCGTCGGTACGGCGCAGAGCGCAGTTCCGATCGGTCGGCGAACACCTCGGCGCACTCCATGCAGCCACCACCCGGCACCGACGAGTGCGAACAGCAGTGGCCATGTCACGAGAAAGCTCGCGCCGCGCAACCAGATCGCCGCCGCCACGCCGAGCACGGCCCAGACCAGGAAGGCCGGGAGCACCAGATCGAGCGGACGCAGGCGCCGGACGAACATCTGCTGCATCGCGACACCCAGCGTCACGGCGAGCGCGGCGAATCCGATGAAATAGGCCGGCGCGTTGTAGGGCTCGCCATGCAGGATCGCCCGATAGCCGGGATGCAGCGCCTGGACGACCCGCCACCCGGCATAGCTCAGGGCCGATGGCACGATCAGCATCATCGCCACGGCCAGCAAACCCCAGAGGCCGCCATGGTGGCCGTGCAGTTCGCTGTTCCGCCCCGCCATGGCGAGGAGCATGACCGCCAGGAGCGCCAGAAGGGCGAGCGGCAAGGCCCAGTTCGCCGGGTAGCGGACCAGCCCGATCACCGGAACATTGAAGTAGACGGCATCCCCGCCGGCCAGTGTCCCGAGATCCGCCCGGGCAAAGGCCCGGGTGAGCGGCAACGCATACGCCCCCATCTGCTGCAGGGTTCGCGGGTCGAGGTGAAGGATGTCGTCAGTGGGGCTGTGATAGTTCTGGAAGCCGTCGATCATGGCGAAATTGAGCCCGGCAACCGGCGGCGTGCCGTGGAGGAACTGGCTGAGATCGGTATCGTTCGGAAGGGTGCGGTAGAGTTCGGCAGTAAACGAGTTGGCAAGCAGCGGCGTGCCAGCCGTGGCAGCGATCCGCATCAGCGTGGCGTTGCCCAGGCTCGTTTCGAAGAGGTAGACCGGACCGCGGTCACCGCGCGCGTCGAAGTTGAGGATCATCTTCACGTCGCTCGCCAACGGATGCAGGTTCGCGAAGGCTTCGGCACCGAGGAGCCCGGGTTCTTCGGCATCGGTGAAGACAACGATCAGGTCGTTCGGCAACGCCTCATCCTTGATGGCGCGCAGCGTTTCCAGGATGGTCGCCACGCCCACCGCATCGTCGCCCACACCGGGCGATCGCGGGACGGCATCGTAGTGCGCCATGAGCAGCAGGGCTCCGGTGGAGCGCGTCCCGTGCCGCCGGGCGACAATGTTGCGAACCGTGGCGGCGCGCGGAATGCCGCCGAGCATGTTGAAGCCGGTAGCGCCCTGCACCTCGACCTCCAGGCCGAGGGCGCGCAATCGGTCGGTGAGGAGCATCAGGACGGCCTGGTGTTCCTCGCTGCCGATCGCGTGGGGGGCCTTGGTGATCGGGCGGAGTTCATTGAGGGCGCGCTCGGCCGAGAAGGCGACCGCTGGCGCGGTGGCGGGAACCACCGATGGGGGTCGCAAGGTCGTCAAGCCAAGCCAGCCGCCGGCGATCAGGATCGCCAGGGCACCGATTTGCCAGAGCCAGCGCATGGTTCTAAGGTGCTGCCTTTTCGGCGTTTACGCTATGGGGCAAGGCAGCGGCGCGGCGCGCCGGGTACCCGACGCGCCGCCCTGATGGTTCAGGCGCGAAGGTAGTCCGCGCGCCAGTTGGTGATCAGCTTCTTGATCTCGGTGCGGTCGGTGATGCCTTTTTCGAGCACGGTACGCGCCAGGGTCGGCAGCTCGGCATCGGAGGCGAAGCGCAACGATACCAGTTGGTCGACCGAGAACTTCTCGATCTGCCCCTTGAGGTCCACGGGGAGCAGACGCTCCATTCGCAACCGCTCCTCGAGCCGGATCACCCGGTCCTGCACCCTGATCACCATGAAACGGGCGAAGAGGAAGAACATGACCAACGCCAGGGCGACCAGTGCCTCGAGAATGGTCGACCAATCATGCGACTTGGTCAGCGTCCACAACGCATAGCCGAAATAGACCAGGAAGATCGGCCCGACGACAAAGTGATACGGCGGCAGGAAGCGGACATGGTGCTGGAAGTCCTGTTCGGTGGCCATGGCGGGATTCCAATCTGAAATGTGATAATCGAGAAACGAAGAGCGTTCGGCAATCAACTCGCAATGATATAGTGGCAGCCCGCTTCCTGGGCCCGCAACGTGGCGAACACCCCGGACGGCTGCAGGACCACGCCCGGTGCGAGATGCGTCAGGGCGATCTTCCTTGCCTCGTCGTTGGTCTTGAGCTTTCCCTTGGCCTTGTACTGCCCGACGATGTCGCCGAACGCCACGTTGCAGGCCAGCACGACGCCACCATTCTGCTGGAACTTCGCCAGGGTGAAGTCGGCCCATGTGGGCGGTGCGTCGGAGGGTACGCTGAGGATCGGGTTGCTCTTTGCCCACTTCTTGCCCTTGGCGTCCTTGAGCTTGTTGGCCTTCCCAACTTCGAACTCGGCCCAGAACGCATCATCCATGGCGAGGACAATCGCCTCATGCCGGAGCACCAGCACGGCGGTCATGTCGGCGGGGTCGGTGCCATAGACATTCTTGTACTGCCGCTTCCAGATGACCGCCCGGAAGATCGCGGCGCCCTCACTGATGCCCGGGGAGTCGAAGACGGCGCGATGGCTGCCCTTCACCCGGTCGATCCACGACATGTCGAAGTCGGTGGCGATCGGTTGGAGGACATTGGGCGATGCCGCGGCAGGCACCCGCACCGGCAGACCAGTCGATGCAAAGAGGGCGCTGCCCCCCAGCCAGCCGAGAAAGTCGCGACGGGGTGTCGACATGCTTCTTCTCCGAGTATGGTTGCAGGATCGATCCAGGGGTGCGACAGGAACGATACGACGCCGGATCAATATTGACCACTCCACTCCCGAATAGGTGAGCCATGTTGTCCTCGTCCACTGCGGTCCAGCGCGTTGCATTCTTGGTGATTTCCTGCGCCGTGGCTGCCTGCGGCGGCCGTCCGGGTGGCGCGCCTGTCCGTGAGCAGCCGGGGGGCGGTCCACGCCTGCCGACTGGCGCCACGCTTGATCCGGCCGGGACCACGATCGACGTCGGGCCGCTGCCGCTGGCGATGGTTCAGGCGCCCGAGCACGACCGGGTGGTGATCGCCCTGAACGGCTACCGGGACAACGGGATTCAAGTGATCCAGACATCGACCGGGCGTGTCCTGCAGACGGTGCCGCTGCCGGCAGGCTTTGTCGGGCTGGCGTTCGATCCAGCCGGCCGGACCCTGTACGTCTCCGGCGGCAATCGGGATGTGGTCTACCGCCTCGCCTGGAACAACGGCTCGGCGACGCTTACCGACAGCATCATCCTCGAGCCGCGGACCGTTCGGCAGAACGGGAAGCGATACCCGGCCGGACTGGCGCTCTCGCGCGACGGCCGTCGCCTGTACGTCGCGGAGAATCTCACCGACTCACTCGCCGTCATCGATGTTGCCTCGGGTCATGTCGTGCAGCGCCTGAGCGCGGGCCGCTATCCCTATGGGGTAGTCGTCGGGCCGGATGATCAGGTGTTCGTGTCGAACTGGGGGAGCTTTGAGGTCCGCTCGTGGCGTCCGTCGGGGAACCGCCTTGAGCCGGTGCGCGTGATCCGGGCCGGACGCCACCCCTCGGCCATGCTCTTCAATGCCGACGGCTCGAGACTGTTCGTCGCCTCGGCCAGCACCGATCGGATCACCGTGATCGATCCCCGGTCTGGCGCGGTGATCGGCGAAGTGGCTGACACGGTGCCAGGGAGCTCGGGTGAGGGGAGCACGCCGAACGGCCTGGCGCTTTCGCCGGATGGTCGCCGACTTTATGTCGCCGAGGCGGACAACAATGCGGTCGCCGTCTTCGAACTGTCAGCGGCAACCGCCGGCGTGCCCACCAGTATCCTGCGTGATCAACTCGCGGGGCGCATTCCCGTCGAGTGGTATCCGACTGCCGTCCTTTTGCAGGGAGACACGCTGGTCGTTGCCAATGCCAAGGGTCACAAGACCGGGCCGAACGCCGTGGATGGGCCCGGCCCGGGTCGGAAGACCGACGCCGGCTATACCTCGGCCCAGATCACTGGTTCGTTGTCACTGGTTCCGCTTCGCGGTCTCGACCTTGCCGCCCTGTCGCGCCGGGTGGCGCACGCCAACGGCTGGGACGTCAAGCTCGGCATGGCGAAGTACCCGCCGTTCGAGCACGTGATCTATGTCATCAAGGAGAACCGGACCTACGACCAGGTCTTCGGCGACCTGCCACAAGGCGATGGTGACACGTCGCTGACCTACTTCCCCCGCGCGGTGTCGCCGAATCATCACGCCCTCGCGGAACGCTTCGGACTCTTCGACCGCTTCCACGTCAACGCCGAAGTGAGTGCGGACGGGCACAACTGGTCGACCGCAGCGTACACCACTGACTATGTCCAGAAGACGGTGCCGCTCAACTACGGCGGCAAGGGACGCAGCTACGACTACGAAGGGGAAAATCGCGGCGTTCGTCCGGCCGGCGGCGAGGATGCCGCCGAGCCGGCCAATGGGTACCTCTGGGACCTGGCGAAGCGTCGCGGCATCACCTTCCGGAACTTCGGCGAGTTTGTGGCGGTGAAGCGCGGCAGCGACCGATCGTTGCCGCCGTGGTACCAGGGGCTCAAGCCGTTCCTCGAGTCCCATACGGATTCTGCCTATCCCGGCTTCGACACGGGCATTCCCGATCAACTGCGCATGGACGTCTGGCTGCGGGCGTTGAAGGGGTTCGAGCAGTCCGGGCAGATGCCCGCGTTGCAGATGCTCCACTTACCGAACGACCACACCTCCGGGGCACGAGTGGGCGCGCCGTCCCCGCGTGCCCAGATGGCCGACAACGATCTTGCGCTCGGGCGGATGATCGCCGCGCTGTCGCGCAGTCCGTTCTGGAAGAGTACCGTGATCTTCGTGCTCGAGGATGACGCGCAGAACGGCCCGGATCATGTCGATTCGCACCGGTCACCGTTGCTGGTGGTCTCGCCCTACAACACCTCCCGCACCTGGCACCGCTTCGCCAACACCACCGACGTGCTCGCGACCATCGAGGAGATCCTGACGCTGGATCACCTGTCACAATTCGATGCGTTCGCCCGGCCGTTGCGCGGCATCTTCAGCGCCACGCCCGACCTGACCCCCTACAATCTCCTGGTGCCGCTCACGCCGCTGACCGAGAAGAACGTCGCCAGCACGCCCGGCGCCCGGCAGTCGGCCAATCTCGACCTGCGCGTCGAGGACCTCGTCGATGATGAGGCTTTCAACCACATTCTCTGGCTGGCCATCAAGGGAACGGCGCGCCCGTATCCTGGTGCCCGCTCGGCGACGGCGCCGATGCCGCGCTGAGCAACGCGGGAGTTACTGGCGGATGCGCCTGGGGCGGGGCGGGGTGACCGAAAGGCCGCTGCCGCTCTTCGTGACTGGGCCGACATCGGGTTCCGGCGGTGGCAAGTCGCGGCGGATCGGGTCGCTGGGACGATTGACTGGTGGCGGAATCTCGACATCGGCAAAGAGCTCGTCCGTGCGACGGGCGACCGTTGCGGTGCTCCAGGCGTACATGCTGTTCTCGAAGACGGCCCCGGACACAAAGAGCCGGACACTGTCGGCATTGTCGTTGATGAGCATGCTGGAGCGGTAGACGAGATCGCGCAGGGCCGGCAGGACGCCCTTGCGGATCACCGGCGATGGGTAGGTCGTCCAGGAGATGCCATCACGGCTTCGCGCGAAGTAGACGGCGTTCGTCGCGCAGGTCCCCCCGACCGGATACGTGTTGTACAGGGCCCAGTATTCCGATCGGGCCGGGACCCACTCGATATCGAGGTGCCAGACGATCTGGCCTGGCTGCGCGAGGTCGGTGCCGTAGGGGATGCTCCAGTTGATGCCATCCTGCGACGTGCGGCGACGGATGGTGATGTTCCGGGAGGTGCAGCCGTTGGCCTGTGCGTCGGCGACCCACATGATCCATGGCGCCGCGGGAGAGTTGTGGACCACGGTCGGCGAGACCGCTTGGTGACTGGGAACACTGACGACCTGGATCGGGGCGTCCCAGCGCACGCCATCAGTGCTGCGCACCAGCAGGATGTTGTTCATGCCCTGGGTGACGTGCCGGTAGTACATCCAGAAGCGCTTGGTCGGCGCGTCGAACACGAGGTCCGGATCGGAGAGGTAGCCGTCGGCCGGCTTGACCACCGGATTGGTGAGTCCCTTGGGGATGCGCCAGAAGCGGCCATTGTGGCTCTGGAACAGCGACGGATTTTCCTTGTCCGTGTCGGAATTCGGATACGGGGTCACCGCCATCCAGAGCCAGCGAAGTCCCAACCCGCCGCGAACGACGTCGGGGTGAGTGATCTCACCCGACCCGTCGTAGGTAGGGATGTTGAGGACCTTCCAGTCGTTCGGGTTGTCGCCAATCCGGTCGTCAACGCAATTGATCAGGTCGCAGCTCGAAGCGTTCGCCGTGGCCACCGCACTCGGCGAGCCAGGGAGTCGTGCCTCGAGCCGGTTGAGGCCGGGTGCCGGGCCCAGCGTCCAGGGGGTCTGGACTTCGCCGTCGCCGTCGGTGGTGAGCACGGATTGCGGTACCGTGCCGCCACCTTCAGTGATTTCCAGATGGACGGTGACGCCGCCCAGGGGCCGACCAGTGCTGTCAGCCACCCTGAAATGCACCTCGACCGGGAGCGGATCGTCGAGGGTGCCGTCCTGATCGTTGCCGGATACAACGGTCAGCGCGGCTGGAACCGGCGCCGGCGCGGGGGTCCGGGCAGTGGTCGCCACCTCCCCGCCACCGCATCCGGCGACGAGGGTGAGCAGCAGCCAACTGAAGCCAACGTGGGCCCGTCGCATCCGCATTCCGCGCTGTTCCTGATTGAGGTCAGCGACCGTAGACGTACCGCGGCCCTCGGCAGGAAGGCCGTCAGGGCGAGAGGTGCCAACTTGCTATCGCTGTGGTCCGACAGAACCCAGGGGGAGGGTAATCCCAACCGCGACTTTGGGGGATTGGGGCAAGAAGATCGGTCCGGGGAGGCGAAACGTCAACCCCGGACCGGTGTCCGGCGATGTGGCGGCGGGTCTACTCCTCGCGGGGCAGCTCGCCGGCTGGTGTGGCCCCTTCCTTCTTCTCGACCACCAAGGTGTAGTGATTCGCCAAGGCCGCGATCGAGCCGAGGGCCACCCAGACGGGCAGGAAGAAGGCCCCCACCACGCCGAACGTCAGCGGAATTTCGATCAGGGTATGCCCCGCCTCGTCCTTGACGATGATCCGGCGGGCATTGCCTTCCTTCACCAATTCCTTGACGCGCGCCACCAGGCCATCGCCGGAAACCCGGTGCTCTTCGGTGTTGCTTTCGCCTGCCATCTGGATCCTCCTTGCCGTGAGACCAGGCCACTGATGTTGCGCTGGTCAATCAGGAAACTTTCCGTCATCTCACCTGACGGGAGAATGGGTGGATCCGTTTCAGGTCAAGGTTCTGCGAGCGAGGCGAGGTCTTCCTTACTGGTGAAGAAGAGCGATTCGGAGTTGAGGCAGTGCCGCTGCCGGGTCGGTGGAGGGCCATCGTCGAAGACATGCCCGAGATGCGCATCGCAGCGGGCGCAGAGAATCTCGGTACGAACCATCCCGTAGCTTCGATCGACGTGGACGGCGACGTTCTCTTCGGCCACAGGTGCGAAGAACGACGGCCATCCAGTGCCCGACTCGAACTTGGTGTCCGACGAAAACAGCGGCAGCCGGCAGCAGATGCAGGCGTAGACCCCGCTGCGCTTGTTGTCGAGCAGGGTGCCGCAGAACGGCGCCTCGGTGCCCTTGTTGCGGGCGATCCGGTACTGGTCGGTGGTGAGGAGCTGCCGCCATTCGGCGTCGCTCCGCTCCACGCGGGCCGTCTCCACCGGTCCGACCAGCTTGCCGCTTTCATTGATCACCTTGACGCGCACGGTGCTCGGCACGAATCCGCTCTCCTTATAGTCAGCTGCGCAGCAGTTGCTTGAAGAAGCCCCGCGCGTCGCGGACGAATTGCTCCAGCTGATCGGGTTCCACCTGCTTGCCAGCATGGTACCAGATGACTCGTCGCCCGGTACCCTCGAGACAGCACTCTGGCTGCTGCTCGATCCAGCCGATCAATGACGGGGTGAACGCCCGCCGGAGCTCACTCTCTCGGGAGCTGTTGACCCGGTAGCGGGCCGAGAACGTCGGGTGCTGGTCGAAGTCGATGTCCTGGCCGCCGAACTTGATGGCGATCTTGTCGACGAAATTCTCGGGGTGCATCGAGAACTCGGGCATCACCATGGGGTCCAGGTTGAGGCAGGCCACCGTCTGGCGCACCATGTGACCGGATTGTCCTGAACTCTGGTAGTACTCGTAGTCGAAGACCGCGAAGTCCTCTTCGCCTGAGAAGCGCTGCAGCAGATTGCTGAGCTTGCCACGGGCTCGCTTGGAGCAGAGCGGCAGTGTGGCCAGGCTTTGGGCCAGGTCCGGTGGACCGTCGGGCCGGAATTCGGCCCGGAGGTTCGTGGCGATGGACTTGAGTGCTTCGCTGCGCGCGGCTGCAGCCGGCGTTGCCAGACGACCAATGCGATCACCAGTGGAATGACCACCACGACGGCGATGCTGACGAAGATGATCCCCTGCATGGTATCCCCCTGATGGTCCAGCTCGCCTGGGGCGGCGATGGAATCAAAATAAGGGGATCAGCCGCCGATCTTCCTGGCCTTGAAGCCCGCACTGAGGAGTTCCGCCACGATCACGTCGCGGTACTCGCCCTGGATCTCGATCACGCCGTCCTTGACGGTCCCGCCGGTGCCGCACCGTTTCTTGAGTCGAGTGGCAAGGGTACCCAGGGCGGCGTGCGCCAGCGGCAGCCCGGTCACCACCGTCACCACCTTGCCGCCACGACCTTTCGATTCCCTGCCAACACGCACGTTGCCGTCGCCGACGACTCGGGTGTCGTTGGCGCTGCAGCGGCACATGGTGAGCGACTGGCGGCAGGTGGGGCAGGTGCGGCCAAGTTCGGAGGAGTAGACCATGCCACCAGTCCGGCGGGGCGGGGCCATTGGCAGTCTCGGTGCGAGGGTGCGGCGCGGGAGGGCGTGCCGCTCCCTACTGCACCGACACCAGGTCCACCGTGAAGATCAGGACCGACCCGGCCGGGATCGGGCCCATCGTGGTATTGCCGTACCCGAGCGACGGAGGAATCACCAGTTGCCGGCGGCCGCCGACCTTCATGCCGACGATCCCCTGCTCCCAGCCCTGGATGACGGTGTTGGCACCGAGAACGAACGAGAAGGGACTCGCGGACGTGTTGCCGTCGAACAGCGTGCCGTTGCTCAGGTAGCCCATGTAGTGCATCCCGAGCGTCTTGCCGTTGACCGCGGTGGCACCGGTGCCGACCGTCAAGTCGCGCGTGTAGAGTCCGGTGGAACTGCGGGTCATGGCGTTGAGGTCAACGCCGAGTGATGCGGCGAAGGTGATCGTTTCGGGCGACTGGGGACCGGTCACGGAGTCACTCCCACAAGAGGTCAATGTCATGGCGCACAGCAACGCCGTGATCGTCATTCCCATCCTCATTTCTTCACAGCCATCAGTTCCACCGTGAATATCATGATCGCGCCACCGAGAATCGGTCCCTGACCCCTGTCGCCATAGCCGAGCGCCGAGGGAATCACCAATTGCCGCTTGCCGCCCACCTTCATGCCGGGAAGCCCCTGATCCCAGCCCTGCACCACGCGGCCCTGGCCGAGCGGGAATTCGATCGGCGTGCCCTTGGTGCTGGTCTCGAACATCGTGCCATCGGCGAGGTAGCCGGTGTAGTGGACGCTGATGGTCTTGCCGCTGTCGGCGCGGGCACCGGTGCCGACCACGAGATCCTGATAGTAGAGCCCGTTGGCGGTGTGCGTCATCTTGGCCACGTCGACGGCGAGCGCCGGGGCGAAGGTGGCGGTGGCGGGGTCGGCGGCGCCTGGCGTGGCGGGAGCGACTGGTGCCGCAGCCGGCGTGGCGGCTGGTTGGTCGGCCTTGGGCTTCTCGCCGCAGGCGACGAGGGTCAGCATGGCGGCAAGTGTGAGTGCGTGGCGGAGCGGGAGCGGTGACATGGGAATCCTGGCCAAGGGTTGATGGAGCAGGGGAATGATAGCGGGAGGTTCAGCGCATATCCGGTGGTTGCTGCTCGAATGCGTCCGGGACCAAGGCGTGGCGGACGGCGTCCAGGTCTGACTGTATCGCTCCGAATTGGCGGAAGCACTCCTCCCAGCGCGCGCTGACCTGGCCCTTCATCTGCGTGATCAGTGCGTCAGCTTCCGTCGGAGCGAGGCCGAATGTCCCGGCCTCACTCAGGAGATTGGCACGACGCGCGCTCCGGCCAAAGCGGCCGACCGTAAGGGCCAGCTCGCGCTCGAACGAGGCCGGGTGTCCTCCCGGCACCACGTCAAAGAGGGGCGAGAGGAGCCACGCTTCCTCCCGCCAGCAGAGCATGGCGTGGTTGCGCGGGTGGTCATCGCTGTTGGACACCAGCGCGTTGAACACCATGCGCCGGAACAGTTCCCTGCGATCGGCATCGGGTTGCGCCGACCGGCGCCGAAGCTGCTCGGCGAGTGCCGGATACGACCAGGCCGGCGAGGGCATTTCATCGGCATCGAGGATGGTGAGCGCACTCAGGTAGCGGGCACGGGTCGTCGCGCCGGCCGCATTCCGCCGCCGGTCGAATCGCTCGACCAGGAGCACCGGCTTGCCGCCGACGCGCTCGGTCCGGGCGTGCGACACGGTCATGCCGCACTCGGCCGCCAGCCGCAACAGTCCCGCCTCCACTGCTGCCATGTTGCAGCGATCGGCTCGTGCCGGGAACTTGGCGATCCACGCGGCGCCCTGGTCTGCGACGACCGCCTTGGGTCGCGCACCACCCATCGTCACGCCCTGCAGCAGCAACTCCGCGGCGCGCTGGACCTCCGGCGTGCTGGCGGACGCGTCTTCCACCAGTGCCGCGGCGTCGAGCAACGCGGGCAGGTCAATGGCCCGGTAATGTCCTCGTGCCGGCATCGGGTGGTTCGCGGAGGTGCCAAAGGCGAGCGCACCAATGCGGTCGTCGCCCGCGGCCAGCAGATACTCGATTTCCGGCAGCGGCGCGCGGGCACCTTGCGCGCGCTCGATGACGACCCGTCCCCAGGCATCGGGCCCGGCGTCACGGAGCACGCCATACACACCGCCGAGCGCGGTCACCGGTGGGAAAGTGCCCTTGCCGAGTGGCAGAGAGATCGGGTCGAGTGCCACGCGGTCGGCGCGACGGATGTATGACGCGCCGTAGGTGTACTCGCCCACGCGCAGTCCAGCCGGTGTCACGCGCTGGGCGAATCGTCCACAGACTACCGGCGCCGTGGCATCGGGGAGATGGACAAAGACGAAGCAACTAGAAGTCATCGTCCAGCTCCCGGCGGGGGTAGACCCGCTCACCCAGGCGGCCGGCCGACATGGCGAGGCCATCACGATCGGAGGCCGGGTCGGCCAGAGGTGCCACCAGGTGGCCGAGGTTGAGCGCCCAGAGGATGGTGAGGTAGGTGGCCAGGGTGATGCCCGGGTGCCCCTGCTCGGCGCTCCGCAGCGTCATGATGGCAATCCCCGCCTTCTCGGCGAGGAGGGCCTGCGTCCAGCGACGGCGCAGCCGGGCGGCGCGGATGGCGCCTCCCAGCTTCCTGAGGTCGTCGCGGACCGCCAAGGGGAGTGGCTCCCGGAACTTGGTTCGTGGCATAGCTAATATATTAGCTGTTGGAGGCTGTAAAAGCAAGTATTATAGCTATTCAGCTCAGTACCACTCTTTTCGTTACCTTTCCCCCGTCCGCCAGGGGCACCCCGTTCCACTTCCGGAGCCGGGTTGAGAGGCACCCTTGGAACCTGACCCGGTTGATACCGGCGGAGGGAGGCGGACCTGCATCGGAGTGACCCCCTCATGACCGCGACGATCACCCCTGAATCCTCGACGTTCGGCGAGGCGTATCCGAACTCCCGCAAAATCGAAGTCGAAGGCCCCGCCGGCATCCGCGTGCCGATGCGCCAGATCGCGCTGAGCGATTCACCCGACGGGACGCACAACCATGCCGTGCGGGTGTACGACACTTCGGGCCCGCAGGGTGTCGATGTGCGCGACGGGCTTCCCGCCATCCGACTGCCCTGGATCATGTCCCGCGATGTCGTGTCACTCAACGACCGCGACCAGACGCTGGGACTCGAGATGCCGCCGGCGCTGCGTCGCACGGTGTTGCGCGGGCGTGGCGCCGTCACACAAATGCATTACGCCCGCAAGGGTGAGATCACGCCGGAAATGGAATTCGTGGCGCTGCGCGAGGGGATGGACCCGGAGCGGGTGCGGAGCGAGGTGGCGC